>NZ_JAINEZ010000021.1:0-67480 GCF_019873065.1 Sphingobium sp. PNB | reverse complement strand
GACGCCTCACACTCTGGAATGATGGGGGTCAATTTTAGACGCCGATCACCCCGCTAAGGGGGTCAATTTTGCACGCCGCTCCACACTATTACGAACGATATAGGCGGAATTTCGCACTTATATCCTTCAGCCTATGCTGAACTTGGATTTGGTTAACAAACAAGGCTTACGACATATGCGACTCGGGCGAGTCGATCCTGCTCCATTCGTTCAATGGCAGCCGCGACAGGGCTTCCCGACCGCCCCAATCGGATTGGAAGTTGCAAGGAAGGAATGAAAACGGGCGACCGGCTTGTGCAGCCGGCCGCCCGTCCAAAATGCGACCCATAGACTTATCGTGCGGAGCCGTGCGTTCCTTTCCGCGGCTTCGTCCAGTCGGCCTGTGACTGGCGATAAGCTATGGAAAATCAACCCCCCTCCGACAGGAATCAGGAATAGCGGCTATGGCGGTTTTAACAATTAACCCGATGACTTATATCCAAGGATAATTTCTCGAGACACGATGAAGAAAGACAAGGACATCCGTCCTCAAGGACCGGATTCTCTTGTTGCCTCCGACCCCTCGGACGGAGCTTTTTCCACATCATTTTCATGCGTGGCCGCCGGAGACATTGAGGTTACTGGTCCGTCCGTGCCGTTCATCGCACCGTTTGCGACGATCCCGGACGGTTGCGTGGGCGCGGCGGCGGCGATGGGCGGCGCAGGTCTGGGCATGGCGGCCAGTATCTGTTCCATCCGCCGGCTGCGCGCGCTGCCCGATCCAGTCGTCCGCCGAAAGCTCGTCACCGCATAATCGGCCAATGGCTCCGCCGCATCGTAGCGTTTGCGCGCGATGTAGAAATCGACGAGATTTTCCACGGCAAGCTGGGTATTGGGATCGTCCTCTCCCCGCGTTCGCAAATAGCTGTCGAACACGCGCCGGTAGAGGCCTTCCGCCTCGCGATAGCGACCGGTCGACTCCAGTTGCAGCGCGAGATCGTTGGCGGAGATAAGCGTGCGCGGATCGTCCGCGCCGAACAACTCATCGGCGAGCGCCAGCCCCCTGCGCGCGGGATCGACGCCGTCGGCCGGATTGCCGGACGCATAGGCCGCCTGGGATGCGGCCACCAGCTTGCGCCACTCCTTTTCGCGCGCCTCGGTAACATCGGGGACATAGGGGGCCTGCGCATGCAACGGCGGCGCGAGGCAGAGCAGCAAAGCGCCCCGCAATATCCAGCCCCTGCTGCCGCCGGTCATGGCCATCCTCCCCGCGCTAAGCCTTCCCTATATCAGGCTATGCGCGACAGGATTAAGAAAGTGCAAGCGCGACGTGGAGCCCGCTCGTCTGAGGCGCGAGAAGAAATCTACGCCGGAGCAAGTTCGACATGACGGATGAGCACTTACCCCGTCAGCGCCTCGACCAAAGCCTTGACCTTCTTCTGCCGCCATTGCGGCAAGGGCGCGATCAGCCAGTAGGCGAGCGGGGACGGCGCAGCGTCGCCCACCTGCCGGATGCGCCCTGCGTCAATATCCGCCTGCGCCAGCAGGAACGGCACGCAGGCATGGCCGAAGCCATGGGCCGCCGCCTCTATCGCCAGCCCCGCATCGGCCACGCGGATCGTCGCGGGCGCGTCCCCCTTCGGGCAGCCGGGCCATTCGATGCGATGGTCAGGGCCGCCTTCCGTCGCTTCCACTGTGACGAAGGCCGCTTCGCCCAGCTTGATGCCTTCATTCTCGCCCGGCCCTTCGGCCAGTCGCAAGGCGAGGTCGAGATTGGCTTCGGTGAAGTCCAGCGTCTCGTCCGCCGCGACCAATGCGAATTTGAGGTCCGGCTGGCTTGCGGCATAGCCCGCAAGGCGCGGCTGGAGCCATTTGGCGGTGATGTCGCGCGGCGCGGCGATGGTGAGGGAACTGCTGGACTGGCCAGCCTGCATGGCGCGCACCGCTTCTTCGAACTCCAGGAAACCGGCGCGAAGGGCCGCAAGGCCTGCCTCGGTTTCGGGAGTGAGTTCCAGCCCCTTGGGCGTGCGGCGGAACAGGACGACGCCCAGCAGGTCCTCCAGCGCGCGGATCTGTTGGCCCACGGCCGCAGGCGTCACCGCCAGTTCGTCCGCCGCGCGGGTGAAGGACAGATGCCGCGCCGCCGCATCCAGCACGCGCAGGCCGTTGAGCGGCAAATGGGTACGCTTCATTCAGCCACCGCCGGCGCGATCAGCGCGAAATGCGGGATGGCGATGTCGAACGTCTCGCCGCTCGCGCCGATCATATGATAATGCCCCTTCATCGATCCCGTCGGCGTGTTGAGCGGGCAACCCGACACATAGTCGTAGCTCTTGCCCGGCTGCACCACTGGCTGTTCCCCCACGACGCCGTCTCCATCGACCCGATGCTGCGTGCCACGTCCATCGGTTATGATCCAGTGACGGGTCAGCAGTTGCACAGGCTGGTCCCCGTCATTCTCTATGCGGATATGATAGGCCCAGAACCAGCGGCCCCGGTCCGGCTCCGACTGTTCGGGCAGGAAGGTGACGGCGACGTGCACGTTGATGTCGCGCGTCGTCGCATGGAAGGGGAAAAGTGCGTTCACGGCTTAAGAAATGCGCCTTTCACCCCTCTTCCGTCAACGCCCTATCGACTTCAGCGCGCGATCCAGATCCTCGATCACATCGTCCGGGTCTTCCAGGCCGACGTTGAGGCGCAGCATATCCTCGGTAATGCCGACCTCCAGCCGCGCCGCCTCCGCCATGCCATAATGGGTGGTGGAGGCTGGATGCGTCATCAGCGAGCGCGAATCCCCGATATTGTTGCTGATGTCGACCAGTTCCAAGCCATTGAGCAGGCCGTGCGCCTCCGCCCGGCCGCCGCCGACATAGAGCGAGAAGATGGGACCGGCCATCGCCATCTGCTTCATGGCGAGGGCATGCTGCGGATGGCTTTCGAGGCCCGGATAGAGCACCTTCGCCACCCGGCCTTCGAGGAATTCAGCAACCTTCAGCGCATTCTCGCTCTGGCGGCGGATGCGCAGGTCCAGCGTCTCCAGACCCTTCAGCACGACCCATGCGTTGAAGGCTGCCAGCGTCGGACCGGTGTTGCGGTGGAAGGGCAGCAGCGTGTTGAGGATGAAATCCTCCGTGCCGCAGATCGCGCCCGCGAGGACGCGGCCCTGCCCGTCCATCATCTTGGTCGCGCTATAGGCCACCACGTCCGCGCCGAACTCCATCGGCCGCTGGAGCGCGGGCGTGGCGAAGGCATTGTCGACGACGCTGGTGATGCCGTGCGCCTTCGCGATGCCGCAGATCGCGGCAAGGTCCGCCACGTCCATGGTCGGATTGGCCGGCGTCTCGAAGAAGAAGACCTTGGTGTTGGGCCGCACCGCCGCTTCCCACGCCGCATTGTCGGTTGCGTCGACGGTGGTCGTCTCGATTCCGAATTTCGGCAGCAGCGTATCGGTCAGCCAGCGGCAGGAGCCGAACAGCGCCTTGCCCGCGACGACATGGTCGCCCGCCGACAACTGGCACAGCAAGGCCGCCGTCATCGCCGCCATGCCGGTCGCGGTGGCGCGGCAGGCTTCGGCGCCTTCCAGCAGGGCGATGCGCTGTTCCAGCATCTCCACCGTCGGGTTCTGGAGGCGCGAATAGGTCATGCCCTGCTGTTCCCCGGCGAAGCGCGCCGCGGCGTCCTCCGCCCGGTCGTAGCTGTAGCCGCTGGTCAGGAACAGCGCCTCGGACGTCTCGCCATATTCGGTACGGGCGCTGCCGCCACGCACCGCCAGAGTGGCCGGACGCCAGTTCCGGGTGATTTCGGGATTCTGCCCGCTCTTGCGCTTCATTTTCTTACCCTCAGACCAAAGCCGCGAGCACGGCATCGCCCATCTCGACCGTGCTCATCGCGCCGCCCAGATCGAAGCTGCGGGCGCCATCGGCAAGCGCCTTGGCGACAGCGGCCTCGATGCGGTCGGCCTGTTCCGGCAGGTTCAGCGAGTAGCGCAGCATCATGCCCGCCGACAGGACCGTTGCCAGCGGATTGGCCTTGCCCTGCCCGGCGATGTCGGGCGCGGAACCGTGGATCGGCTCGTACAGGCCCTGATTGCTGTCGTTGAGCGTGGCCGACGCCAGCATGCCGATCGAACCCACGCACATGCTCGCCTGATCGGACAGGATATCCCCGAACATGTTGCCGGTGACGATGACGTCGAACTGGCCGGGATTGCGCACCAGCTGCATCGCGGCATTGTCCACATACATGTGGCTGAGCGCCACGTCGGGATAGTCCGCCGACACCTCTATCACCACGTCGCGCCAGAGCTGGCTCGTCTCCAGCACATTGGCCTTGTCCACCGAGCAGAGCTTGCCCCGGCGGGCGCGCGCCGCCTGGAAGCCCTGATGCGCGATCTTGCGCACCTGCTCTTCATTATAGGACATGATGTCATAGCCTTCGCGCAGGCCCTCGGGCGTCTTGCGCATGCCCTTTTCACCGAAATAGACGTCGCCATTGGTCTCGCGCACGATCAGCAGGTCGATGGCGCTCGCCACCTCCTGCTTGAGCGCGGAGGCGTCGGCCAATTCGGGGAAGACCTTGGCCGGGCGCAGGTTGGAGAAGAGGCCCAGTTCCTTGCGCAGGCCGAGGATTGCCTGTTCCGGGCGCAGGTGACGCTCCAGCGAGTCGCAATCGGGATCGCCCACCGCACCGAACAGGATCGCGTCGGCGCGCTTGGCCAGTTCCAGCGTCTCGGGCGGCAGCGGATGGCCCACCACCTTGTAAGCCGCGCCGCCGACCAGCCCTTCCTCATAGGTGATGCCGGGGATCGCCAGCGCGTCCAGCACGCGCTTCGCCTGCGCGACGATCTCGGGACCGATACCGTCTCCGGGGAACAGGGCGATCAACATGGGCAACTCCTTCAAACGCGTGGCTGCCCCTTATGAAGCTGCCGCCGCCAGCGCAAGCATTTAGGCGAGGGGAGAAGGAGGCGCGGCGCAGGAACACCGACCGCCAAAATTCAGGCAACCGCTCTTTTCAGCCTGTCCACCAGGCGCTCCCGCGCCGCGAGGACATCGACGCGCCAGTCGGTAAGGACGGACCGTTCGAGAAAGAAGCCCGTCAGCCGCAGCCCGTCCAATAAGGCGGGCCAGTCCCCTGCCCCGCCCTCCAGCAGGAAAGCGGGCAAGGGCAACAGCCGGTCCTCATAGCCGACGGCCCCCGCCCGGCTGACCGCCGCCGCGCTGCGAGGGCTGACATAGGCCAGATCCTCATTCCCGCCGGTCGCCGCGCAACGGCTAAGGTCCAGCCCAAAGCCCAATTCCGCCAGCAACAGCAATTCATAGCGGATGAGCGCCACCGCCCAGCCCCGCGCAGCCGGCGCCGCCTCCACGGCGCCCAGCACGCCGTCCAGCGCCTGATGGAGCGCGGGATAGGGCGTCCCTTCCGGCAGGGCCACGGCGGTGAGCGCGCAGACCCAATCGATCGCGGCCGCAGGCAACGGCTCCGCCAGAAGGGGAGCGCGGCTGTGCTCCAGTTCGACGGTCAGCCCGGCCAGTTGCTCCTCCGTCCGGGCGCGGAATTCGGCCTTGACGGCATTGCCCGGCAACAGGACGGGACGCAACTGGCGCGAACGTCCCCCCCGCACATAGCCGGCCAGCAGGCCATGGCCGGGCGTCAGAAGACGCGCGATCGCCCCATGTTCGCCATGGGGCCGCAACGCGCAAACCAGGGCCGGGGTGATCAGCGTCGCCATGCCCCCTCCATATCGGCCAACGGTCCGGGGCGCCATCCATGACCTTTCGCAGCCCAACTGTCCCGAAATCGCGCAAAATCGCCGCACAGGGCCCTTCTGCCTTTTGATATATGTTGCTTTTCGATCAGGTCATGCGCACAATTATCGGCGGGGACTTGTCGGGGGACAAATTTCGCCATGTATCATATGCCCTTGGCGTCATCTTCCGTGATGGACCGCCTGGTGCTTTGGCTGGGACGTTCACCGACGCTGGGTTTCGCCATATCCCGCGTCGCCTTTTCCGCTGCGGCGACGTGGCAGATCGAAGCGATGTTCAGCAACGAGCCGGATTTTGCCCGCACGGCATTGCTGTTGAAGGCAGCCGTGTGGACGTGGACGGCGATCAGCATCGCGCAGAATTCGCTCACGCCGCCTTTGGGCCTGCTGCTGCGGCCCATCTTCCTGATATTCGACCTGATCGCCTTCCTGACGGTCATCGTGCTGTGCGAACCCTTGCAGATCGCGGCGCTGGGCTGCCTGTTCTTCGTCGCCTGGTCCGCATCCGACCGGTTCGGACGCGGCGCGGTCCTCATCCTGGGGATTTGCCTGATCTTCGCCTTCATCGCGCGGGGATATTATGAAAGCTGGGCCTCGGCCCGCCATGTGCCGGCGGTGGACCGGGCGATCGACAGCCTGACAATCGTCATCGGCTGCGTCATCGCCGCCTCCATGTTGAGCATGAACATATTGGAGCGGCGGCTGATAAGCTGGTCGGAACGGCTACAGGGCGTCGGTCTTTCCTTCCAGAAGTCGCTGGCGCAATTTCTGGTGGAGCAGGTCTCCCAATTGATGAACTCCCGCTATTGCGCGTTCGTGTGGGAGATGATGGACGATACCGCCGTCCATTGCGAACTGTACGATGCCGACGGCGTGCGCCACCTCGCCCTGCCGCAGAAGCAGATCGACGGCCTGTCCAACGTGACGCCGCGGGAGGCGCCCTTCCTCTATTCCACCCAGTCGCCGCGGATGCTGCTGCGCAGCCGCCTCGGCATATTGCGGAACGAGCGCGCGCCGGACCTGATCGACAGCATATCGGACGTGTTCGGCCCCGGGCAGGGCGCGAGCATCCATATCCAGGCGGGGGAACTGCGCGGCCGGCTGTTCATCGGGACCAGCCATGGCTGGTCGCCCGCCGTTCTGCTGCGCTGCCTGCGCATACAGGAGGGGATAGACCTTTTCCTCGAACGCCATTTCTTCTTCCTCGCCTGGCGCCAGCGCACCTTTGCCGAGGCGCGTCAGGCGCTGAGCCGCGATCTGCACGACAGCGTGCTGCAGACATTGGCGGCGCTGCGCGTCAGACTCGCGACGACGATCCACGGCCTGTCGGATGCCGCCGTTCCGGACCAGTTGGCGGAACTCAGGTCGATGGAGGAACTGGTGACGGCGGAACAGGCGCATCTGCGCCGGCTGCTCAGCCAGCAAAGTCCGGTGTCGGCCGAAACCGATGTGGACCTTGGCCGCGAAGTCGAACGCTGCTGCCGCTTCATCGCCCTGCAATGGGCGATCGATTGCCGCCTGAACCTGGCCGAACGCTCCATGACCGTGTCGGCCGAAACGGCGGCGGAGGTCGAATATCTGATCCGCGAAGCCGCGGCCAATGCGGTCAAGCACGCCCATGCGCGCCACATCACCGTGTCGATCGCGCAGGTCGACGACGAGATATTGATCGCGCTGAAGGACAATCCCGGACCGCAGGCGGTCGCCCGCGAAAACTATACCGGCGACTTCGAACTCCAGTCGCAATCGATCATGAAGCGGCTGGGCAAGATCGGCGGAACGGCATATTTTCATAATCTGAGCATGAATTCACTGATCTCGATCAGATTACCCTCCTCCTTACCAAGGTCTCCGATATGATGACCCAGATTGCGATAGTCGACGATCACCCGATCTTCCTGGACGGCATGGCGCAGTTCCTGAACTCCCACGGCCATGACATATTGTTCTGCGCCCGCTCGGTCGAAGAAGCGCTGGAGCGGATGCAGGCCGGCGAACCGGACCTGCTGATCCTGGATGTCAGCATGAAGAGTGGCGGCGGCCTTGCGATCCTGTCCGCCATCCGCAACAGCGGCAGCACCGTGCCGGTCATCTTCATGACCGTGCATATCCGCCCTGAACAGACGCTGGAAGCGATCAAGCTGGGCGTCGACGGAGTGGTGCTGAAGGACAGCGATCCCAACGACCTGCTAAGCTGCATCCAGCAGGTCATGAGCGGCAACAAGAGCATCGCCCCCTTCGTCATGGAACAGGCGCTGGTGCACAGCATTTCCGCGCCCGCCAGCGAAGCCAATGTGCTTGCGGTGCTGACGGAGCGGGAACTGGAGATCGCCGGCCTGATCCGCGCCGGCCTGCGCAACCGCGAAATAGCGAGCCGGTGCGGCCTCACCGAAGGCACGGTGAAGGTGCACCTGCACAGCATCTTCCAGAAGCTCAACATCAAGTCGCGCTCGGAACTGATCATCATGATGATGTCGATGGACAGTGAAATGCCCGCCGTAGGGATGGAGCATTGAGCGGCTGTTTGGCGGCGAAATAGCGGAAAGCGGATCGTCTGCTTTCCCTTGCGGCGCCCCATGCCTGCATTGGCAGGAACTCAATCCCGCCGCCAGCATGTCATCGCACCGGTTGAACTGAGATTGCACGAGCCACTCGATCAATTCGGGTGCCTGCTCGGGCGCATAATGGCGCCAACCAGCCGAAAGGCGAGCCGGAAACGCCATCATGCCCTGTATCCGGATCACCCGACACCCCTCGGCCTGAGCTAGCCGAATGGCTCAACCTGTACCCGATGCGCGATCCGATTCAACCCACGATGCGCTAACTCAGCCCGTGCACGAAATCCGGCAGACGCGCCACGCCGCTGGGATTGGGTCCGGCCATATACAGCGCCATGATCGTGCCCAGCGCAATCGCCACGCCATAGGGAATCGGCCCTTTCTTGCCGAACAGCGCAACGGACGAACCTTCCCGCACGCTCTGCGGCACCAGCCGCCGGCCGGCCATCAGCACCAGCGCCAGCACACCGCCCCCGACGGTGACATAGACGATCCAGGGAATCACCCCCGCCCAGTCGAACCACAGCGCGCAGGCCGTCATCAGCTTGACGTCCCCACCGCCCATCGCGCGTATGGCGAACAGACCGCATCCCACCGCGAACATGCCCAGGAAAACGGTGCCGTTCCGCCAGATGTCATTTTCCCACCCCGCCACAGCGACCCAGACCGCATAAAGCCCGACAACCAGCAGGGGGAAGATATTGGATATGCGCAGCCGGGCCATATCCTCCACCGCCGCCGCGATGAGGACGAGCGAAACGGCAAGCAGCACCAGATCCTTCATCACTTCTCCGTGGTCTTCAAGGTGTCGAGCGCGGCCGCGGCTTCGGGCACGAAACTGTCGGCTTCGGTCACGGCACGACTGAGATAGGCCTGCGCCTTCGGCAGATCGCCCATCTGCATCGCCACCTGCCCGGCATTATTGAGCCGGCGCGCCCACTCATCGGCGGTGTCGGCAGGCCGGCGGCTGATGTCCTGTCCCGCCATCACATAGGCCGTGTCGCCATTCGCGATCACCCGCGCATCTTCCGGTGCGCTTTCGCGCGCCTTGTCGAATATCACCGCCGCCTTCTCGGCCTTGCCCTGCTTGAGCAGCGACAGTCCGTAATTGTTGAGGACCTGGGAAGGCTTGTCGGTGAGTTGGAACGCCCGCTCATAAGCCGCATTGCTCAGCGCCCAAGACTGCGCCTGGTCATAGGCCACGCCCAGCGCATTCCATGAGCGCCAGCGACCGTCGCAATCGGCCACAGCCCGGCGCAATGGCTCGAGCGCCTCCTGCGACCGGCCGAGGCGCAGCAGGGCGATCCCCCTCCCCTCATCGACGCGGCAGTTGTTGAGGCCACTTCGTTCCAGCGCGGTGAAACGCGCCAGCGCCTCCTCATCCCGCCGCTTTTCGAGCGCCATGCGCGCATCCGCAATCTCTATCGCTTGCAGGTCGCCCGATTGCGCGCCAGCCCGCCATTGG
Organism: Sphingobium sp. PNB; assembly: GCF_019873065.1. Classification (NCBI taxonomy): domain Bacteria; kingdom Pseudomonadati; phylum Pseudomonadota; class Alphaproteobacteria; order Sphingomonadales; family Sphingobiaceae; genus Sphingobium; species Sphingobium sp. PNB. Next base: position 57,711 of record NZ_JAINEZ010000021.1, on the reverse strand, counting down.
CTCAACATCGCATCCGCCTGGATGATCCGCCCGCCATCTATCGCCTCGTCCACCAGCCGGGCATAGTCCAGCGGCGGCGGTACCGCCCCGGCGGATGGCGCCGCAACCGCCAGCAGCAGCGCCCGGATCATCCCCGAGCGCCTTTCCGGTCGGGCCGCACCATGCTCTTCCACAAGCGCTCGAACAGACCGTCATAAGCGGGCTTTGCTTCTTCGCGCGCAGCCAGATTGGGCAAAGCCGCCGCATCCGGCCTGCCTACGGCGATGATGGGGGCCGTCAGTTCGGGCCGGGCCTGCGTTTCGGCCACGGTGACGATCCGGGTCGTCAGCTGCGGGTTGGTGCGTACCGCCGGTGCGGCTGCCTCCATCGTCCGCAACCGCACCTCGCCCAAGGAAAGGCGTTCCAACTCGACGCCCGCGACGGGCGCCGGGCGCGCGGCCGGCGCAGCCGAAGCCAGTTGAGCCAGCGTCGGACGAGCAACGACGGCCGCACCCGCCTGCGCCGCGCCGGCCTGGGCAAGCAGCGCATCGGCCTCGCCTTTCAGGCCTTGCGCCGACAGGCTCCGCGCGAAGTTGCGCGCGATGCGGGCATCTTCCGGCGCCCGCGACAAGGCCAGTTCGAAAAATTCCCGCGCCAGATCATGCCGCCCCATGGCCGCATAGCTGATCGCCACACCGTTCAGGCCATGCGCATCGGTCGGATCGTTGCGCACTGCACGGCGGAAGGCATCCAGCGCCAGCGCATATTCCCCCCGCGAAAACAGCAGGTCTCCCCGCGCCAGCGCATCCTGCGCCGGTCCGGCAGGCTGCTGATTGACGGGCCTTATCGAAAGGATGCCCTTTTGCGGCCCGCTGCACGCCGTCGTCGCCATGATAAGAGCGACTGCCATTATCCCTTTGTTCATGGTCCCCCCTCCCCCTTATCCTAACGAGTCATGACCGGCAGGATGTCGCGCACCACCCGCACCACCGCCGGCAGCATCAACACGCCGATCATCACCGGCAGCATGCAGGCGACCAGCGGCACCGACAGCAGGACCGGCAGGCGATGCGCCTTCTCCTCGGCGCGCATACGCCGCTTCTCACGCATCTCCGCTGCATAGACGCGCAAGGTCTGCCCCACGCTCGAACCCAGTTGATCGGACTGGATCAGCAGCGTCGCGAAGGAGCGAATTTCGTCCACGTCGACATCGTCCGCCATGCGCCGCAAAGCATCCTGCCGGCTGCGCCCCGCGCGCAGTTCCAGAACCACCTTGCCCAGCGCCGCCGATACCAGCGGATGGGACAGGGCCAGTTCGCGGCCCACCCGATCCATCGCCGCCTCCAGGCCCAGGCCCGCCTCGACGCAGACCAGCATCAGGTCCAGCGCATCGGGAAAGCCGTGGACGATTTCTTCCTGCCTGCGCGCTGCCTTGGCCGAAATATAGAGGTTGGGCATGTAAAGCCCCGAGACCGCCAGCAGCGATGCGATCATATAGAGGGTGAGCGGAGCGGGCGGTTCCGGATTGCCGAGCGATGTGATCACGAATATCGCAGGCAGGGCAAAGGTCAGCACAAGACGAAAAAGGGTGAATAGCTTAGGCGCTTCGGGCGACATGTAACCCGCCGCGATCAGGCGCCGGCGCAGGTTCACATTGTTCGTATCGACCAGCGATATCCCCATCTTCTCGATGCGGTCGACCAGCTTCTTCCACTCGCTGCTGTTGCGTTCACCGCGCAGCGTCTGACTGCCATTCTGGGACGCACCGCCTTCCCCGACCAGGTCGAGCCGGCTGCGCACCCGCGCGTTGCGCATCACGACTTCCGACAGGCCGAAGACCAGCGCAACGATGGCGATGAACAGCAAGCCCAACAGGAAAGGCCGCAACTGGATGAACAGTGCCGAACTCAACATCGCATCACACCTTCAGGTCGACCATGCGGCGTATCGTGACGAAGCCGATCAGGTAGAGGACGATCAAGCCGACAAAGCCGATGATGAACATGCTGTCCTGCGCGACATCGAGATAGAAGGCAGGATTGACCAGGAACAGGCCGACAAAGGCCAGGATCGGCAGGGCGGTCAGCATCACCGCCGTCATGCGTCCTTCGGAACTGAGCGCCCGGACCTTCATGAACAGGCTCGCCCGCTCGCGGATCACGGTCGACAGATTTTCCAGGATCTCCGCAAGATTGCCTCCCGTCTCGCTCTGCACCGACAGGGAGATGACGAACATATGCATCTCGTTCATGTCCCAGCGCTCCGCCATGCGCTGCAACGCATCGCGCAGGTCGGCGCCATAGGTGACTTCATCGACGACGATGCCGAATTCGCTGCCGATCGGATCGCGCATCTCCTTGGTCAGCAGGTCCAGCGCAGCGGCAATCGGATGGCCGGCGCGCAGGCCACGGACGAAGGTGTCCAGCGCGACCGGAAACTGCTCCTCCATCTTCTTGCGCCGCCGCTGGGCAAGCCGCGTCAGCACCATCATCGGCAGCGCGATGCCCAACGCGCCCGCAAAGGCTAGCGCCATCACGAACATCCCCGCCGTCAGGGCGTAACCCGCCGCCATGCCGCCCACCATCACCAGCAGGAACAGCACGCCCGCCGCGATCAGCATCAGCATCAGCACCGTGCGCGCCGGAAAGGTCAGTCCGGCGCCATGCAGCACCCGCATCACCCCCAGCCCCGCCCGTCCGAACAGGGAGGAGCGGTCGAAGCTCACCGCCTCGTCGCTTCGCCGCAGCTTGGAGAGTACCGTGCTGCGCTCGAAACCGGCCGCGATCATCTTCAACCGCCGGTTCACCACGCGATCGGTCGTCGCACGCGCGCGCAGCCAGCCTGCAATGCCCTCGATCGTCAGGATCACCGCCGCGAACAGCAGGACGAGGACGAAGACGCGGATGTAAAGCGGGTTCATCAGTGGATCACCGCATCGGGCCGGAACAATTCGGCCGGCAGGGCTATGCCCCGGTCGGCGAGTTCACCCATGAATTTGGGACGGATGCCGGTCGCCTCGAAATGGCCGCGCACCATGTTGTTCTCGTCGCGGCCCGTCATCTTGAAGCGGAAGATTTCCTGCATGGTGATGACTTCCCCTTCCATGCCTGTGATCTCCGACAGGCTGAGCAGACGGCGGCGGCCATCGGCCAGCCGTCCCACCTGCACGATCACATTCAGCGCCGAAGCGATCTGCGCGCGGGCGGAACGCGGCGAGATGTCGATGCCGCTCATGCCGATCATCTGCTCGACCCGGGACAGCGCATCGCGCGGCGTGTTGGCGTGCACGGTCGTCATCGATCCGTCATGGCCGGTGTTCATGGCCTGAAGCATGTCGAAGGCTTCACCGGCGCGGACCTCGCCCACGATGATGCGGTCGGGCCGCATGCGCAGCGCATTCTTCACCAGGTCGCGCTGCGTGACTTCTCCCTTGCCCTCGATATTGGCGGGACGGGTTTCCAGCCGCGCGACATGGCGCTGCTGCAATTGCAGTTCGGCCGAATCCTCGATGGTGACGATGCGTTCATGTTCATCGATGGCGGCTGACATCGCGTTGAGCAGGGTCGTCTTGCCCGAACCGGTGCCGCCGGAAATCAGCACGTTGCGCCGCGCCTCCACCACAGCGGAGAGGACCTGCGCCATCGGCGCGGGCACGCTGCCCAATTCAGTGAGGCGCGCCATGCTGATCGGCACCTTCGCGAACTTGCGGATGGAAAGCAGCGATCCATCGATGGCCAGCGGCGGAACCACGGCATTGACGCGGGAGCCATCCGCAAGGCGCGCGTCGACAAAGGGGGAGGATTCGTCGATCCGCCGTCCCACCGCCGCCACGATTTTCTGGATGATGCGCAGAAGATGCTTCTCGTCCTTGAACCGGGTCGCGGTTTCGACCAGCCGGCCATTGCGCTCCACGAAGACGACCTTGTGCCCGTTCACCAATATGTCGGTGATGCTATGGTCCTTGAGCAGCGGCTCAAGCGGCCCCAGTCCCAGCAGCTCATCCAATATGTCCGACACCAGCCGGCGGCGCTCTTCCAGATTGAGCGCATGCTTCTGCAGCGCGAGCTGCTCATGGACGATCTCGCCCACTTCGGCTTCCACCTGCGCCCGCGACATGGTTTCCAGCGCGGAAAGATTGATGATGTCGATCAGCTTCTGGTGCAGCGCCACCTTGAGTTCGGTATGCCGGTCCTCCTCCAGATGGGCGGCCTCGGTCTCTACCGGTCCCACCTCGTCCCTAGGGTCGCCGCGTTCGCCTTTTCGGATCTGCCACATCAGCCTTTCTCCGCCTGACCTTCGGCCTTAGCAGCCTGGATGCAGCAATCGACGATGTCCTGCATATCCTTGCAGATGCGGCTGCGCGCCTTCAGCTCCTGGATCAATACGCCCTGGTCCAGCGCCGAGCTGACCAGCGGGAAATCGTTGGCGATGCTGAGCTTCACCGGATGATCCAGCGCCGCCGCCGCATCCTCCAGACCGATGGCGCGGAAGAATTTCTTCTCCACGCGGTTGGCGACGACATGGATGCGCGCGGGATCGATGTCCTGATCGCGGAGCAGCGAAATCTGACGGCGCGCCTGCCGCAGGCTGGCGATGGTGAGTTCGCACACCAGAAACACGACCTGCGAACGCGCCACCAGCGACATCGACCAGTTGGTCCAGTTGCCCGGCAGGTCCAGATAGACCGTATCGAAACCGCGCTGCGCCAGTTCGACGATGCGGAAGACCTGATCGGCATTTACCGCCTCGATCGGCATGATGTCCGCCGGCGCGGTCACGACCCTGAGGCCGGTCGAAGTTTCCACGGTGACGGTCCGCAACAGCTCATTGTCGACGCGGCTGCCCGCGTTGAGAAGGTCCGCCAGTGTCAGGGGCGAGGAAATCCCCAGGAAGGTGCCGGCATTGCCGAACTGTATGTCGAAGTCGAACAGGCAGACCTCACCGCTGCCCTGCTTTGTCGAGCGTGCGTGAAGACTGGCCGCCTGCGTCGCTATGGTCGTCGCGCCGACGCCGCCAACGCTCTTGATGATGGACACGAGCTGGCCGGTCTTCACGTCGTCCTGACGGCTGGCTGCGATGCGGCTGCGCAGATCGTCCAATATCGCCGCCAGATCATGGGCGCGCAGCGGCAGTTCGATGACGTCGTTGATCCCGCTGCGCAACAGGGCGCGCACGACGGCGATCTGCGCGCCACGCACGGCCGCCACCAGCATCAGCTTCGGATGAGCCGCGCGAAGGCCGGCGAGCCGCACCATGGAGGCTTCATTGTCTGGCTGAACCTCGATGATGATCGCCTTGGCATCGGCCACCAGTTGCGCCGGCACAGCCTCCCCCGCGCCCAGCATGGACAGGGTGAGCGATTGGCCCGTCAGGCGATCGCCCAATATGTCGGATGCCTGCACCTCCTGCTCCGATAGGATGAGGTGAAGGCCTTCATCCCCGATATTGAGGGTCCAGCTCTCGACGGGTTCCGTTGCGTTCGTCACGATGCCCACGATCTTGTCCCTCAATTTGATGCCGAGCCCTGGCCGTCTTCCATGGTGAGAGCGGCGCTGAAACTGGGTAATGGAATCGATGCCCTGAAAAGGATGAGCGCTATAGGCCGAAAGGCCATGTTTTTTATTCGTACCGTGACCAGCGGCGCTATATCTGGGCCATTTGGATCACCGGAATAACCGATACCGGAATTATCATATTGAACCTCGACATTGGCTGCACCTAATTCCGGCAGGAATGCCTTCATCCGATTGACAATATTGGTGAAAGCCGCCGAGTTATAGGGTGTTATCAGGGAATTGCATGCGCTGCCGCTGCATGAACCGCAGGCAGTGGAATTGCATGTCATCGATGAAAAATAGGATGTGCCTATCGATGACCCCTGTGCGATGCTGCTACTCCCGGTCGCGAAGCTGTATGTCGCGATGCCGGTTGCCACCGGATCGGTGGCGACGGCGTAACGGACGCCCATTTGGGTAGCCTTTTCCGCACGGTTCCAGGTCCACATCAACCGCCCGACATCAATGATGCCCAGCAGGAAGATAAGCAGCAGCGGCAAAACTAACGCAAACTCGGCTGCGGAGGAGGCCCGGCTGTCTCTGATCAGGGCGGTGAAGGATTTGCTCATAACCCCATCACCGGCGATTGAGAACTGGCGTTCAGATACAAGGTGCTACTGTCGAATCCCAGCTTATTGAATAACGATTGATATTGAAGCCGGTGAGCATTGTCGGTTGACGTCGCCACCTTCACGACGGGAATGAAATTCATCCCTTCGTAAATACCCGAAGCGCTGACACTTGCCGGATCGACGCAATCATAGGTGACTCTGATCGACTGCGGATCGGTCCATCCGGTGAGACGCGCATTGCCGCCGGTCAGTTGCCCGGTTCGAACCAGATTGCGCGTGTCCGCCTCGACGGTGCCGCCCGGAACATTATCGGTCGACGCCGTGGTGCAACTGAAATTCGAGAAACTCAGCCGGCCGGCATAGCGGGCGCCATCCCTCACCGCCTTGACCACGACATGCTCGCTCAGAAAATAATTGCCGAGTTCGAAAGCGCCGAACATCAGCGCGATGAGCAAGGGCGTCACGAGCGCCATTTCGGCGGCGGACGAACCCGACTGCTCCCTGAAAAGGCGCACAAACATCGCTCCGCCTCACTCTATCAGGCGCGGAGTATCGCGCCGCGTGATCTGCGGGGTGCCGCCACCTTCGCCGGTGCCCGATGAGCCGATGACTTCCACATAAACGTCATTTCTGCTCGTGTAGGAAGCGGAACAGCCAGTCTGGTTGCTCGGAGTGCCCCCACATTTGGTGCGATCCATGCTAGGTTCCACCATGAAGACGTCGATGTAACCCGCCACCGGAATCGTCTTCTTGCCATTCAGTTGCTTGTTCTTATCGGCAAGTTTGCAATTGACCACGGCAGCGGTCAGGCGTCGCCTGTCTATGTTGTTCGTATTGGGCGCCACGCCCGGATAATTGCACTGTCCCGCCTGAGGCGTGCTGTAAGTGGAAAGATTGGGATTACCCGCCGTCGCCCTTGGTGCCAGGCGGGCCGCTGGATCCTCCGCTTCCCAAAGATAGGTTTGATAGCGGGTGACATTGGGCCCCAGACCAGCGGTGTTTTGCCAGTCAACGCTCGGATGATTGGATCGGAAATAGGCGGCCCTGTCCCACACGCCGTTGCCGATGCGCGAGGTATAATTGCTCGCGCCGATGGAATGCATCAGGTCGCGCGGGAAGCCCATGATTTCCGGCGTAATGGTAGGACTCAGCGCAGCGGCGGTCGTTGGCCGGTAACGTTTGCTCTCATAGTTGGTATTGTCAGCCGGATTTTCCTCCCAGGAACAGGTTGCACCGCGAACCACGTCCTTGCGCACATTAGTTGAAGGTGAGCAGGGAGGATTGGAACATGCGGAACTATTGCCGGGCGGAAAGTCGAACCGCATATTGAGCGAATCCCGCACGGCGTTGAGCAGGTTGCCCGTTTCCATCGTCACATTTTCGGTCGGCGCACAATTGCTATACAAGGCATTAGAAGCAAGAGCCTCTGCTACGCTGCTTGCACCCCTGCCTGCCTGATCGACGAAGCCGAAATTACCGGGCCCCCATTGCGTGCCTCCTTCCGCCATCACGATGCCTGTGCCGGATGGAATTGAAACCGCGTAATGGGAATTGGTGTTGCCATCAGGCTCGTCAGGATTGCAGATGAAGAATGGAACGGCTCCACAGATGGCGGAACCCACACCCGCATAAGCTGTCCCCGAAACAGGGCCGGAAGAAATTGCGGATACTATCGGCGTCAAGGCATAAAAGGCGGATCGCGTGCCAACGGTGACTTCAACGAAATTGGCTGTTGCGTCGTTCGTTGCGGCCTTGGATTTGTCCTTGGTCTCGTAGAAACGGATTGCCCCTGTAGCATCGCAGGCGGGCTCATCCGCAATCGTGATGCGCGGCGTTGAGCCATCATTTGCGAAACGGCTGCTATTGGCAATCAGGTTCCTTGCCGCATTTGCAGCTCTGCTGCACGCGCCAGTCGCACCGTCAAGTTGACTTGCCGCTGCCAGAGCCGCCTGATCCGCCGCGCTCTGCAACTCGCTGTCCATTCCGGCGAGCCGTGCATAATCGAAAGCAATCCCGCCTGCTGCGATCAGCGCGAAAAGCGACAGCGCAACCGTCGGAGCGACCGCACCGCCTGTCGACTGCAGCAAGCTTTTCCGAGCGCGAGACATGGGATCTCTCATCCTCCTCGTTCAGTTGGCTCCACCGCCGGAACCGCCACCACCGCCTCCAGTACCGCTGGTGGTACGGATCGACTGGGGCTTCTTCACCTTGTCGGTGCGATAGCGTTCCACCGCCGCGGCCGAGCGCTGGCCATCACCGCCCTCGACCAACGTACCTTCATAATGCGGGTCGGGATCGATCACCTGCATCGCATAATTGCTGCGCACCGCGCCGCCGAAGGTCGGGTCGTTCGCCGTGCAGCCTGCCAGCAGGGGCAGAAGCAGAGCCGGGGCAAGATAAAGTGCACGCATCGTCAACCTCCTGCTCACAGCTCATATCCGCTGGGCGCCTTGCCTGTCGCGGGCGCTTCCTTGGCAGGCGCAGGCGCGTTCTTGGGCGCTTCGGGCGGCATCGAATTGGGATCGAGCGGATTGATCCCCACCGCCTTGTCCGTCCGTCCCATCAGGAAAAGGTCGAGTTCGTGCGGGGGCGCGACCCGGTCGGTCGGCAGGCGCACATCCTCTGCCCGCATCGGCTTCACAAGGCGCGGCGTCACGATGATGACAAGCTCGCTCTCGCTCTTCTGGAAACCGCTGGAACGAAACAGTGCGCCGATAATCGGGATGGAACCCAGGATCGGAAACTGCCGCACCGTGTCCTGGAAATCCTTGCGCAGCAGCCCTGCCAGGGCGAAGGACTGCCCGTCGCGCAATTCCAGCGTGGTGCTGGCGCGCCGCGTCTGCAGGCCCGGGATGGTGAGACCGTTGATCGTCACCGAAGCGGACGGATCGATGGAACTTACCTCCGGCTCCACTACCAGATTGATGATGCCATCCTCCAGCACTGTCGGCGTGAAACCCAGGCTGACACCGAAGGGCTTGAATTCGATGGTGATGGAATTGCCGCCGTTATTGCCGCTGCCGCCGCTATTGCCGCCCTGCGATACCGGTATCGGGAACTCGCCGCCCGCCAGGAAAGACGCCGTTTCGCCCGACAGCGCGACCAGTGTCGGCTCGGCCAGCGTGGTCACGACGCCCTTGCGCTCCAGCGCGTCCAGTGCAGTGGTGAGGTTGAGGCTGCCCACCGAATAATTCGCCGCCCCGATGCCGAAGCTGTCCAGAATCTTGCTCAGATCCACAATCGGCCGACCATTGGTGTCAGACAAGATGGCGGAAGACTGCGCCGCATTGCCGATGCCGCCCACCACCTTGCCGCTATCGGACAGGAAAGCGGTGTTGATCCCGAACTGCTTCGCCGCGCTGCGGGTCATTTCGGAAAAGCGCACCTCCAGCATCACCTGCTGAGCGGCGCCTACCGACATCATGTTGACGACCTTGTCACCGGCATAGGTCTTGGCGATCTGCACTGCGCGGTCGACCGCCGCCGCGCTCGACACGGTGCCGGTCAGCACCACAGCGTCATTGGAAATGCGGGCGCCGATGGGCTGACCGGGCAACAGTTCCGACAATTGCCGCTTCAACGTCACGACATCGGGGCCTACGGCCACATCGACTACCGCGATCATCATGTTGCGGCTGTCGTAGAGCGTCAGGCTGGTGGTGCCCATCTTCTTGCCCAGCACATAGACCGAACGGTTGGTCATGGGCAGGACGTCAGCGATTTCCGCATTGCCGACCAACGCCTTGGAAAAAGGCCGGTCGACGGTCAGCACCTGGCTCTTGTTGAGGGGCACGTCGAGTTGGCCGGCATGGTTGGCGTTATTGACGTTGAGCGAGGCGACCTGCGCCTGCGCCTGCATGGGCAGCAGCGACGCACCGGCGCCCAGCGCCAGGGACAATGCCAGCATCGGCAAGGACTTAGCGGGAACCATAGCGCTTCACCTCATAGCTGGTGCCGGTCGTGCCGCGCACGATCTCGACCGATGCGGTCGACGGCAGAGCGTTCGTGTTCTTCGGAATCGCGCGGCGTGCGGGACGGAACGCGGAGGCCGGACGCGGCGGCAGATAGGCAAGGTCGGCAACGCGGGCGCGCGGGCCGGCAAAACCGCCCACATAGGCGCCGTCGCGCAAATCCTCTATGCCGACGGTCTGCACGGCGGGATTGGGCTTGTCGGTGATATTGCGCAGGACCAGCGTGAGTTGCCCGACCTGCTGCGCCAGAACCAGCTTCTGCGCGTCGACCTGGTTGACCTCCAGCGTCGCGGTCTTGCCGACGGCCGGGTCCTTGGACGTGTCATTGGCGTTCTGGTCGATGGCGATCACCCGCGTGCCTTGAAGCAGGACGTCGGTGATCTGCTGGCTGCCGCCGCCTGCCGGGTCCTGAAGGGTGCGAGTGACGAAGACATCGACGGTGTCGCCGGGAAGCACGAAGCCGCCCGCGGCGGCTACATCGCTCACGCGTACGGCGACGGCCCTCATTTCTGGAGCCAGGACCGCCGACATCGTGGCCCGCCCGCCTTCCCCGGAGAGCTTGGAGGCCAGTATCGGTTCGCCGGGCTCGATTTGCCGGAGGACGACGCGGCCTTTGCCGAGGGAGGTCAATTGGATGGGGTCGCGGAAAGCTCCGGGAGGCACCGAGCTGGTTGGCCAGTCGACCACACGGATCTTTTCGGCGGCGACCGCCGATCCGAAGGGCAGCGAGACGGTCGCCACTACGACCTTGGTCATTCCGCCTTCCGGTGGCGGCGCCTTTTCGGCACGGCTCAGATAGGCGTTGGCGACGAAAACGGCCGCAAGGCCCAACAATATTGCGAGGCCTAGGACTATAAGTGATCTGCGCTGCCCCACGACAACTCCCCCCGGAATTGAAGGTATAGGAAGGCCAGTGATGTGACCGGCCTTCCTATTTCATCATTAGCAGTTCGCTGACGGAGAATTACCTGTGCCGACAGTCGAAATGCAATTGGTGGCATAGTTCATCGAGTTCTTGATCGCGCCACCAAGGTTCCAGGCAGCCAATGCAATGCCGGTACCGACAATAGCGAGGATCAAAGCATATTCAGCCGCCGATGCGCCGCTTTGATCAGCATAAAGATTTTTGAAAAAAGTCATGTCCCTCACCCCTATTTACAGTTTAGCAGCTGGGCTGCGTGTTCGTACCGACCGTCTTGATGCAGTTGGTCGCCGCATTCATCGAGTTCTTGATCGCGCCGCCAAGATTCCAGGCCGCCAGCGCGATACCCGTCCCCACGATCGCCAGGATCAAAGCATATTCGGCCGCCGACGCACCACTTTGGTCGGCCCACAGGCTTTTCAAAAAGGTCATATCTTTTACCCCTACTCGCTGGGAGCAATTCCCAGTTGCTCTTGCTCAGCTCCACGGTAGGGGCCTGTCCACCTCGCGACCCCGGCGCCGGTATGCTCCGATCACCAGGTAGTTGGCAGTTCCCGTAGAACTTGCCTTCAAATTGGACCAAAGCTGATGCAAGTCAACATGGTAAAAAATATATATATTTTTCAAAATCTTAAAGCAATTTTTTGTTAACCTTTTCCGTCAACCAGATTCATTACTTTAAGTAAACAATGGTATTTTTCTAATATATCTTTGGATATATGCTTTTAGAAAATTAGAGATTTTCTTTTATGTTATTGAGATTTTTATTTTTCTCTATTTCAAAATATCACAGTCAAACTGAAATTCAAAGAATATTATCCGAATTTCATTTTGAATAAAATAACAGTTCTCAGGAACTCAAGCCTGTCTTATTTGAGAGGAATAGTTGGCCGTCCGCCGCTGAATTACCCGGGCGACTAATACCTTCGTTCTAGGCTATTCGGGGCAGACAGGATCGATAACTTGACCAGAGCAACCGCCGCCACTCGCACCGATCATCGCGAATCAGCCGCGAATCGTCGCACAAAGGCCCGGAAATAAAGCGGTTTGCACCTGTCCCATTCAGGAACAAATGTTGCCGCTTTCCTTACCTCGCACTTACCCGATGACGGAAGGTGAGGTTCACCCGATCCGACAGCAGCAGATAGGGCAGCCAGATCGCGGCGCTGATCAGGACCTTCTTCACATTGCCTGTCAGCATGTCCAGCAAAGCGGCGTCGACGCCATGCGGCACATTGTCGATCCCCGCCACCAGATGGGCGATGCCCAACTGCGCCAGCAGGTCGACACCCCAGACCATTACGAGAAAGCGAGGGAAGAGCGGCACGAGGCGCAGGGCCATGGCAAAGGCGAACATGTAAAGGCTGGACAATATCACCACATCCGCCAGCATCACGCCGTAGAGACCGACGAACCAGGGCGGCGAATAGCTGCCCAACGCGGGAATGGAGCTGAGAAATTCCAGCGTGCGCACCGGCACGTTCACCGCAATTCCCACCAGCAGAGACGCCATCACGCCATAGAGGCCGAATTGCGACATCTCCCGCGCTCTCAGGCAGTCGACCTTGCGCCAGCGGCCCACCTGCGCCAGTCGAAAGGCGGGCTGGGCATGGATGCGTCCCGCCGGAAACAGCTTCAATCCCAGCAGCAGCGATCCAACAGGCGCGCCAACCACCAGCATATAGGGCAGCAGGCCCGCCCCGCTTCCCCAGGGCGTTCCGCTGTAGGGCGTCGCCGGAAAGGCCAGCCGCAGGCCGCAGGCGAAGGCGGCAGCCATGATCCAGATGACGACGATGCGTTCCAGATTGACCTGCATCGACAGCACGACGGCCACGCTCTTGCGGTAGAGACGGTCCCTGACCATTCGCACCATGGAACCGGACTCCTTCGAACGCCGAACCTTGCCGCGACTATCCGCGATGTTGGTAAACGCCCGGTAAATGCGCAATCGCGGGAAAGGTTCTACGCGGCCGTCCAGATATGGTGAGCCATTGGAAAAGATAAAGCCCGGCGGCCCGTTACTTGCGCGGAACGGTGATGCGGATCGTCGTCCGACCGCCGATATTCTGCAGGAACACCTCCCCGCCCAGCATCTGTATCCGCCTCATCAGCGACCGCGAAGGCACTGCCCCGCTCGATCCCAGCCGCGCCATATTGGGCACGCCATCGTCGCTCACCTGAAGGGCGATGCGGTTGCCGTCCGGTTCCAGCGCGAAGTTCACCATGGTCGCCCGCGCATGGCGTACCGCATTGGCGACGATCTCCCGCACGGCGAAGCTCAGTTCCCGGCCGATCATCGCGCTGGTCGAGCAATTGCCGTCCTCCACCTTCAACTCGCAGCCTATGCCCCACTGCTCGCCCAGGGAGCGCACCACCATCGCCAGCGTCTCCGGCAGATAGGCGAAATCCTCCTCATCCACGTCCGGATTGATGATCCAGCGGATCGTGGCGATCTGGTCCTTCGCGATGCGGTCGACATTCTCGATCACGGCGAGCGGCTCGACCTGCCGCCCGGCCAGCAGCGGCGCGATCTGGAAACGGATGCTGGCCAGCGCCTGCAGAACGCTGTCGTGCAATTCCCGCTGCAGCCGCTCCCGCTCCCGCGCACCGGCGATCACATGCGCGAGGTCCAGGCTGTTGCGGACAGTCAGTTCCTCACATGCGCTTTCGAAGACCCGCTGCGCGATGGCGGCCCGATCCTCATGGCAGGGATCGTCCAGACAGGCCGCGCCCACCGCCTCGAAGGTGCCGATGGTCACCCTTACCGTCAGAAGCGTTTCTGCGTCCAGCAGCGCCGTCCATGCCTGACCGCCCGGCGACAACGGTCCCAGCACGGCTATTCCATCCGCCGACAGCGAGATCGACGCATGTCTCGACCGGTCATGCCAACCGGTCTCTGCCGTCAGCAAATTGCCGCAATCCACCGCAGGCATTTCCCGAGCCGCGCTGCTGGCGAAGCGCAGGGGCTCATGGCTGGCAAGGCGGAACAGCACGGCAACCCCATGTCCGCGGCTCGCAAGCCGCAGGGCATGGAGCAGGAACGGGCCATGATCGCTCCCGGCGGGCGGCAGCTCCCCTTCCAGCAACCGCCTGTCCCGCTCGAATTGCAACAGCGTTTCCCGGCGCGGCCCGAGCAGCACGCCGGTCACCAGGATCGCCACCGCCAGATAGCAGGCACGCAGCACGACCCGCTCCGCTTCCGGCTCCGACGGCAGGGAGGCGATCTCGTCAAGCCATGTGACGCCGACCGCAGCCGTGCCCGCCGCCAGGGCAACGAGCAGATGGAACCGCCGCCGCACGATCAGCGCCACTTCCACCGCCACGAAGAAGCTGCCGGAAAAATAAGGGCTGTTGGACGGGTTGGTGACGACCAGCAGGGCCAGGAACAGCAATGTGTCCAGATAGATGACCGGCCGCCTGATCCGCATGTCCGTCACCCAGGAGCGGGACGAGAGCAGCACCGCCGAAAACGCCAGCAGCAGCATGAGCAGGATCAGCACATGCTCCGCGCTTTCCGCCCAGTGGCGCGCGCTGGAGAAGCCGAAGCTGACGACGGCATAGATGACGGCCAGCAACAGTCGGGTGAAATCCAGCGTCTGCCACGGACGCAATGCCGAAAGCGCCCGCATGTCCCACCAGCTCAAGCGCATAGCGATTTCGCCCGGCCCATTCATCGCGTGACGCATATCCCCCATCCGGCCCGATGCATCATGTCTGTCGAGCCGCTTCTTATGGAAAGGAAATCATGCCCCGGTCAAATGGCGATGGTCAAATGGCGATCCATTCGTCGCAGAGATAATCCGACGGTCCGGGCAATATGGCCGCGGCAATCCGGATCACCCCCGCCATCGCTCAGCCGTGGAAATAATCATAGACCTGCTGCGCCACCGCCTTGGATACGCCCGGCGCCTTCAGCAGGTCCTCCAACGCCGCGCTCTTCACGGCCTTGGCGGTTCCGAAATGCATCAGCAGCGCCTTCTTGCGCGAAGGGCCGATGCCCGGCACTTCGTCGAGCGAACTGACGGTGATCGCCTTGCTGCGCTTCTGCCGGTGCGCGCCGATGGCGAAGCGGTGCGCCTCGTCCCGCAGCCGCTGAAGGTAGAAGAGCACGGGATGGTTGAGCGGGAAAGTGATCTCCCGCCCGTCCGGCATGTGGAAGACCTCCCGCCCCTCGCGGCCATGATGCGGCCCCTTGGCGATGCCGATCATGCAGACATCCTCTATGCCCATATCCTCCAATATCGTCCGGGCGGCGGACAATTGCCCCTTGCCGCCGTCGATCAGCACCAGGTCCGGCCATTCGCCGCTGTCGCGATCCGGGTCCTCGCGCGCCGCGCGGCCGAAGCGCCGCTCGAACATCTCCCGCATCATCGCGAAATCGTCGTTCGAGGTTTCCGGGTTCTTCATGTTGAACTTGCGGTAGGCGTTCTTGCGGAAGCCCTCCGGACCCGCGACGACCATCGCCCCCAGGGCATGAGCGCCCTGGATGTGACTGTTGTCGTAGATTTCGATGCGGTCGGGCACCCCGTCCAGCCCGAAAGTCTCGACCATCTCCTCCAGCACCTTCGCCTGCGTCGTGGTTTCCGCCAGCCGCCGGTCGAGCGCCTCCACCGCGTTGCGCTGCGCCTGTTTGATGAGGCGGGTGCGGTCGCCCCGCTGTGGCACTTCGATCCGCACCCTGGACCCGATGCGCTCGGTCAGCGCCTGCGCCATCAGCTCGCATTCGGCGGGCGCCCGGTCGGCAAGGATCAGCTTGGGCGGCGGCACTTCCTCGTAAAATTGCGCCATGAAGCTGCTGAGCACCTCGTCCTCCGCCACTTCGGCGGTATGGACGGGGAAGAAGCTGCGATGGCCCCAATTCTGCCCGCCGCGGATGAAGAAGGCCTGGATGCACATCGCTCCGCCCTTGGTCGCCAGGGCGAAGATGTCGGCGTCGCCCAGCCCCTCGGCGTTGATCGCCTGACTGCCCTGGATGAAGGTCAGCGCCTTCAGCCTGTCGCGCAGCACCGCCGCCTGCTCGAAGTCCATGGCGTCGGAAGCCGCCTGCATCGCCTCGCCCAGCTTCTTCTGTACGGCGGTCGATTTGCCGCCGAGGAAATCCTGAGCGTCCTTGACCAGCTCGCCATAGGCGGCATCGTCGATCCGGCCCACGCAAGGGGCGGAACAGCGGCGGATCTGATACAGGAGGCAGGGCCGCGAACGATTGGCAAAGAAGCTGTCGGTGCAGCTTCTGAGCAGGAACAGCTTCTGGAGCGCGTTGATGGTTCGCGTCA
Source organism: Sphingobium sp. PNB (assembly GCF_019873065.1). NCBI lineage: Bacteria > Pseudomonadati > Pseudomonadota > Alphaproteobacteria > Sphingomonadales > Sphingobiaceae > Sphingobium > Sphingobium sp. PNB. Next base: position 41,439 of record NZ_JAINEZ010000021.1, on the reverse strand, counting down.
CCGATCCGGCGCTGGCAAAGGGGCCATAATAGCGCCCCTTATATTTGCGCGCGCCGCGATGCTTCTGGACACGGGGAAAGTCATGATCCTCGCGCAGCAGGATGAAGGGGAAGCTTTTATCGTCCCGCAGCAGGACATTATAGGGTGGCCGGAAACGCTTGATGAGCTGCGCCTCCAGCAGCAGGGCTTCCGCCTCGCTGTTGGTGGTGACGATCGTCATCGAGCGGGTCTGGGCGACCATGCGCTGGACCCGCTTGGGCAGGCGGTCGACCTGGGTATAGTTGGTGACCCGGTTGCGCAGCGCGCGCGCCTTGCCGACATAAAGCACATCGCCCCGCGCATCCTGCATGCGATAGACGCCCGGGCGGGTCGGCAGGGTTTTGAGCGTCGTGCGGATCGCCTCCACGCCGGCCTCTATGTCGGGCTGGCTGCCGGTGACGGTGAAGGTGGCCTTGTCTTCATGAAAGCGATCGGGGGATTGGGGACGCGACATGAGGGAGAAATAGCGGGATGGTCCCGGATCGCAATGGCATGGGACTAAATTTCGGCCCGTCCTCGTTGATCCTTGGCTGACCCTTCCTATCTTCCTGCTGCTGCCGGAACTGGTAGCGCTATCCTGCATAATGCGGTCCCTTCAGGGAGGCCGCTCCTCCTTGAAGGAAGAGCCGATCATGATCGTGAAAGCCTATGGCGCCCATGCCGCCGATAAGCCCTTGGAACCCATCGACATCGAACGCCGCCCGGCCGGCGAACATGACGTGCAGATCGCCATCGCCTATTGCGGCGTCTGCCATTCCGATCTTCACCAGGTCCGCTCCGAATGGAGCGGCACGCTTTACCCCTGCGTTCCCGGCCATGAGATCGTCGGCCATGTCACCGCCGTCGGCAACGGCGTCACCCGGTTCAAGGTCGGCGACACGGTCGGCGTCGGCTGCATGGTCGATAGCTGCCAACATTGTTCGGCCTGCGACGAAGGGCTGGAGCAATATTGCGAGAACGGCTTTGTCGGCACCTATAACGGTCCGACGCCGGATGCGCCCGGTCATACGTTCGGCGGCTATTCGCAAAGCATCACCGTCAGCGAGAAGTTCGTCCTGAAGATCAACCATCCGGCGGATCAACTGGCGGCTGTGGCGCCGCTGCTCTGTGCAGGCATCACCACCTATTCGCCGCTGCGCCACTGGAATGTCGGACCCGGCAAGAAGGTCGGTGTCGTCGGGATCGGTGGGCTCGGCCATATGGGGGTGAAGCTCGCCCATGCCATGGGCGCCCATGTCGTCGCCTTCACGACTTCGGAAAGCAAGCGGCAGGATGCGCTGGACCTTGGCGCCGATGAAGTCATCATCTCGCGCGATCCGGACCAGATGGCCGCCCATGGTGGAAGTTTCGACTTCATCCTGAACACGGTGGCCGCCAGCCATGATCTCGACGCCTTCACCACCTTGCTGAAGCGCGACGGCACGATGTGCCTGGTGGGCGTACCGGAACATCCGCACCCTTCGCCCAGCGTCGGCGTGCTGATCTTCGGGCGCAAGTCGATTGCCGGTTCACTGATCGGCGGCATTGCCGAAACGCAGGAGATGCTCGATTTCTGCGCTGAAAAGGGCATCACGGCGGACATCGAGATGATCGCGATGCAGGACATCGAAACCGCCTATGACCGGATGCAGAAGAGCGACGTCAAATATCGCTTCGTCATCGATAGCGCGTCGCTGGCGGCAGCGTGATCGGCAGATCAGTGGCCGGCCCCGTCGCCGGCCATTGATCGACCCCGGGCCTGCCCTCCCAGAATGCAGATATGGGTTCCTGCGGAGGTGGAAACTCCGTTCCGCCCTCGTCTGCTAAGGATGGTCTGCCCGAAAACTCCAACGCAGAGCGGATTGATCCTGTCGTATCCGTTCGGCTTCCCCACCCTTTATTCGCCGCCTTTGACGAGCCAGCAGGTGATCCCACAGGCTTGAACGGCGCTCCAGAGCGCGCTGCGATAAATCGGGCGCGGGTCGCGCGCTCCAGGTTTCTGTAGTCGCATTCTTTCAAGCGGGAAACCGGTTCCCATCCTCCGACAGGCTAGGACTGGCTTTTCTGCACGATGATCCAAAACCGCTTCACCGCTCAAAGAAAAAGGCCAGCGCGAAACCGCACTGGCCTTTCAATTCAATCCTCGGCAGTGTCTGTCAGACGCTCGGGCCAAGCCCCCTGATCGCGTCATCGACCAGAAGCTTATCGGCCTGCGCATCATGGCCCTGAGCGATCAGCGCCGCCGCGGCGCCGGTCGCGGCGTTCACCGCCTTGGACCGAATGCCTGCGACCGCCGCGCGCTCAGCCGCGCCGATCTTGTCCTCCGCCATCTTCTGACGACGCGCGACCAGCGCGACGGCATTGGCCCTGGCGTCCTCCAGCAGCGTTGCCGCTTCATGCTCGGCCGACTTGCGCATCGCCTCCGCCTCGCCGGCGGCAGCCGCCAGCCTGGCTTCATATTCGGCCTTGAGCGCTTCGGCTTCGGCGCGAAGCTTGGAGGCTTCCTCCAACTGCGTCTTGATCTGCGCGATCCGGCCATCCAGCGCGCCGCCGATCAGACCGGGCACCTTCTTGATCAACAGGATCAGGATGAACACCGCCATCGCCAGACTGACCCAGGCCGTGGCATCCATGCCGACGGCCTTCGGGTCGGTGTGCGGGGCCACGCCTTCGTGAGCGACGGTGCCGACCGGCTCCATCCCCTCCGAATGGATCGCCTCATTCAGGTGCGGGGCTTCCGTCTCGCTATGCTGTGCTGCTGCCTCAGCCATGGGCCAGTGCCGCCTTTACTGCGTTGCGGGCTGCATCTTCCGACGCGTTCACGCCGGAAATGCGAGCCACCATGTCGCGCGCTGCATCAGCGGCAACGGTTTCAATCTCTGCCATGGCTGCGTCGGTGGCAGCCTTGATACGGGCTTCGGCCGCATTGATCTGGCCTGCAATGTCCGCATCGGCGGCGGCCAGCTTGGCTTCCGAAGCCTTGGCTGCCTCCACCTTCGCCTTGGCCAGGCTGGCCTGGACGGCAGCACGGCTTTCGGCGTCGCGGGCGCGATAGTCGGCCTCCGCCTCATCGGCGCGGGCGAAAGCCGCCTTGGCGGCGTCCAGATCGCCGGTGATCTTCGCGTCGCGCGCATCGGCCGTCGCCTGAACCTTTGGCACCATGCCGAGGCCGATGACGAAGAAAACGAAACCGAATGTCAGCAGCAGCCAGAAGATCTGCGATGAAAAGGTTTCGGCAATTTGCGCGATTTGAGGCATTTTTTCGGGTCCGTCCGATCAGGGCGCGGTCAATCAGAGGACGGGCATGGCGGCCGACCGGCCACCCCTGCCCGCCCCAAAGCGGCTGTTCAGGCCACGAACACCAGGATCATGGCGATAACGAACGCCAGCAGACCCAGAAGTTCCGCGGCGGCGAAGCCGATGAACAGGCGGCCCTGCTGGCCGTCGGCAGCGCCGGGGTTGCGCAGCGCGCCTTCCAGGAACGAGCTGAAGACGTTGCCCACACCGAGGGCGGCGATGCCCGCACCGATGGCGGCCAGGCCAGCACCGAGCAGCTTTGCGGCTTCTGCGTCCATGTTATAAACTCCTTTTCTAAACTCTATTCGAACGTTGAGGTAATGGCGGAAAATCAGTGCAGGTTCTCGGCATCGTTGATGTAGACCGAGGTCAGCAGCGCGAACACATAGGCCTGGATCACCGCCACCAGCACTTCCAGGGCGCTGATGCCGATCATCAGGATGAAGCTGGCGGCGCCGACGGTCAGGCCAAGCGCAGGGCTGGCATTGGCGCTGTTGATGACGAAACCTGCGAGCACCTTCAAAAGCACGTGCCCGGCGGTCATCGCGACGAACAGTCGCAGGCCAAGGCTGAACGGACGCACCATGAAGGAAACGAGTTCGATGAAGAAGAGCGGCACCACCATCAGCGCCGGGGTGCCGTGCGGCACGAACAGCGAGAAGAAGTGCAGGCCATGCTTGTAGAAGCCCACCACCAGCACGATCGAGAAGCTCATGATCGCGAGCACGCCGGTCGCGGTGAAATGGCTGGTGAACGTGAAGGGATGCAGGCCGACCAGACCCAGCGGCAGCAGGCCCAGCAGGTTCGCCAGCAGGATGAACATGAACAGCGAGAAGACGTAAGGAATGTACTTCTTGCCGCCCTCGCCCACATTGGCGATCAGCAGGCTCTTGATGAAGCCGGTCATATATTCGACCGCCATCTGCCAGCGGCCGGGAACCAGTTCGCGCTTCATGCCGCCGACGACGAAGATCCAAAGCACCACGGCGGCCGCCACCATATAGAGCGCGCTGTTGGTGAAAGCGATGTTGAAGCCGCCGATCGACAGATGATCCGTACCGAACAGCGGTTCGATCGCAAACTGGTGCATCGGATCGATTTTGCCGGATTCTGCCACGCTGGACCCCTGTAACGTCTTTGCCTTCGGACTAAGATAAAAGCGTCCCTATCGGTCGGGACGCTTCGTCGTCGTCAATCTGATGATGTTCCTGAAAGCCGCCACGATCCCGAGACCGAGGAATGCCAACAGGAGCCATGGGGATGTCCGCAGAAAGTAGTCCAGAGTCCCACCAACCACGGCACCGCCAGCAAGACCGCCGATCAGCTCCGCGAGAACCCTGTTGCCGAGACGCGACCCATCGTCCGCCTGCTGCACCTGTGTCCCCTGTCTGACCTTTTCGGCATGTTCGGCCTGCGCGATCCGCTCCTCCAAAGAAGCGATGCGCGCATCTTCCCCCGCCGGGTCCTGCCCCGGTGCATCCGCCGCCATCCAGCCATCCTTTCCGTCAAGGCTTTAAAAGCCAACGTCAGGCGGCATGGCGCTTGCGGCTGCACCCGTCAAGGCGCGGCCCGTTTAGAAAGGGCTTTCAGGAGTGTCAACCGTCGTTGGGCCAGAGAATTTCCTGTCCGAACGAAGCTGGGTCCAAAGTCCACTAGCCCGGCAAGTCCGGCCTGAGGTAAATCACCCCGCCGTGGCACAGTAGCCCGGCAGCGCGATGGGGCCCGCGCCCTTGGTCTGCCACGCGCCCGCGCCGATCCGATAGACCTGCCCGGGCTTCACCCTGCTGCTGAGCGTCTGGCATCCGGTCGCCGCCGCCACATCCTGCACGGTCACCCCGCGCTTGCCGGCAAGGTCGGTATAGGCGGCCCTGCGCTTGATGTTGATCGATTCGACTTCCTGCCGCACCGCGTCGCTCACCGAACCGGCAATGCCGAGATAGCCGTCGGCCTGCTCGCCCACCGCCCCCGCGCTCATCGCGGCGGCGACCGCGCCCGACTGCGCCCGCGCCGGAGACGTCATGGCCAGACCGGTCGCCAGCACCACCGCGGCAGAGGCGGCGATCATCAAAAATTTGCGTGTCATTGCGGAAACAACTCCGGGTTATTCTGGATCAAATCTTGCGCATCGCGCTGCAGGCGGACAACGACCTCCTGCTGCACCTTCACGTTGAGGTTGATCTCTATCGGCTTGTCGGGCGCCTTGACCTGGATGCAGCCTCCCAAGGCCAGACCGGCGAAGCCCGCCGCGATGATTGTTCGCTTCTTCATTTCTGCTCCCCATTTCGCATAGTTTCGCTTTCGGCAGGCTGAACTGCAACCCCCTCCTGGCCGATCGTGGCCCGCATCTTCTCCTGCATCTGGTCGCCTATGCTGTTTTGTATGAGCGTTGACGGATCGATGAAGGACTGTGCGGTTCCCAGCAGGCCCCGGAAGGGAGCGGCGATCCGCACGTTGAAGATGAAGGGCAGGCCCGTGAAATTCCGCGCCAGACCCGCCGGCGCCCCACCGATCTGCCCGCGATTGACGCCGTTGAAGACGACGTTCGTCACCATCTCTCCATCCAGCGCGCCGTCCATCAATATGGTGAGGCATTTATACTGGAGATTCTTGAGCGCATCGAAGGCCAGCCGCCCCATCGCGCCCAATTGTTCGTTCGATACCGGCCCCACATAGGAAAGGGTCCCCGACTGGTGCGTCGGATCGCAGGGGATGGTGGGCAGCACGCCTTCGGGCATCATCAGCGGCGGCATGCCTTGCTGCCGCGCGGTCAGCACGCCCCCCGCCACGCGCCCACCCTGCGCGTTGAAGATCAGAGGCATGATGCCGTCGAACGTACCCGTGGCGGAAATATTCTTGAGGTCCATCGCCTGGATGAAGGCGCCCGCATCCAGACCGATGACGCGGAAGGTCAGATAACGGTCCACATCGGCGCTGAAATCCATCGTCGTCGGCAGCAGGACCAGCTCCCCGCCAGAAAAGGGCCAGCCGCCCCCTTCGATCCGCACCTTCTGCCCCGCCTCCAGCCGATAGCGCACAAGGCCGTCGCGAACCTCTACACCCGGATTGACCGACCTGATTCGCACTTCCTGCCCCGGCTCGCTGACGAGACCGAGCAGATCGATGAAACGCAGTTCGCCGGACAACCCCTCCACCGGACCGAAAGCCGCCGCCAGGCTGGCATTGTCGGTCCGGAACAGACCATCGCTGGTCACATGCGTCCCGTTCCAGCGGATATGCCCTTCCCCGCTGACCTGCGCCGTCACATTGGCCACCACGCCAAGGGCGAGGCGGGTCACATCCTCCGGCTGGAGACCAGGACCAAAGGACAGTGCCGGAACCGCCAGATCCGCCTTGCCTCGCCCACTGCTCAGGTCATGCGCGATGACTGCCCGGGCGACCAGCGCCTCATTGCGCGGCGCCCGCAACGATCCCGTCGCTGCGATCTTCGAATCCTTCAACGTCAGCGCGAAGTCGGGAACATTCAGCGGTTCGAACCGGCCCGGCGCCTGCGCATCGCGCACCGTCATCCCGGCCGCCAGCTTCAGCGCGCCCCCGGCGAAGCTCCAGTCGCCCGCGCCATTTTCGACGATCAGCGGCACGGACCCGATCCGGCCGCCTGCCCCCGTCAACCTGCCGCCCAAGCCCTGGGCCGTGGCGTTGCCGGTCAGCGTCGCCGCGCTCAACCGAACAGGCGAATCCTGCGGACCGATCGCCAGATCGGCATTGGCAAGTGCAAAACCCTGCTGTCCCAAGGCGAAACGAGCGCTATCGGCGGAAAGGCGCATTGGGCTGTCGCCGCTTTTGCCCGCCAATGCGAGTTTGCGGATTTCAGCGCCGCCACTCACACCGCCCGGCCCGACGGCAAACAGCGCCTGCCCGACGGGGCACAGCGTCTGCCGGGTCCGCCCCAGCAAAAAATTGCCATAGCGCGCCTCGATCAGCGAGATGGGCACGCAATGCGGGTTGATCGCCAATAGACCCTTGGCGTTCATTTGCCCTTCAATGGGCGCCACCAGCCCGCGCAGCCTTCCACCGGGAAGCGGCCCGTCGAGCCGCACCTGCGTCGAGAAGCGCGTATCGCCCTTCGGCCCCGCAACGAACCGCACCGGCTCCAGGCTTAACCTGGCATCGCCCGCCGCATAGGGCTCAAGGAACAATTGTCCGCCAAAGCCGCCGCCCGGCCTCCGCCCCAGCCGCAGCGCCGCCCTCGGCAATCCGCCGCCCTCCGTCGTGATCGCTCCGTCGAGCGCCCAGTCGATCGCCTGCCCGGCCCTGCCAGGCCAGCCGATGGTCACGCGACCTTCCCCGGCTATGGCGATCCGCGCACCGCTGCGCGCCGAAAAGCGGGTGTCGGTCAAGGCCAGGCTGCCCGCCTTCCCTTGCTGAGCGAAGGTCAGGGTGGTTTGCAGGACATTGTCCGCGCCGGCGCGGCGCGTGGCATCGGCCAGGCGCGCGACCAGCGGCCCAACGGGCGTCCCGGCCGTAGATTCGCGCGCAGCCGCCAGGGGATCGCGGCCGGCGAACCGCAATTGCCGAACGAACAGCCGCCCCTCAAGACCCATATCGCCCTTGCCGACATGCCAGGCGCCCTGAAAGTCTGCGGGTCCGGCCAATGTGGCGCCGGCCGACAGAGCCGTCGCCCCGATTCGCGCTCGCCCGGCGGTCTTGGCAGCCGTTCCGTCGAAATCGATCCGGCCTGAGGGGCGCGCCAGAACCATGCCACCGGACTTGAGCGCTTCCCCCGTCAGGTCGACGCGGCCGGTCCAGCGATCCAACGCCCTGCCAAGCCAGACATCCACATCCGCAGCCGGTTTCGCCACGGCGATGCCGGCATCGCGACAGGCCAGCGCTGCGCCGCGCAACGGGCCGGAGAGATGTGGGCGTCCGTCCTTTATGGCAACATCCAGCATCGCCCGCAGGTCGGCCAGCCCGCATCCCTCGACGCCTCCATTCGGCATCGCCGCCGCCAGCCTGCCCCGGAAGCCCGATCGCAGATTCCCCTTCCCCTCTATCTGCATGCCGATCGAACCGGCATCGGTATCCAGCCGCAGTCGCGCATCGCTGAGCGCCAGCAGAATGTCCGGCAGGCTGAAGGGCGCCGTGGATTTCGGGTCGCGGAATTTGTCGACCTCTCCCAGCTTCAGCACGCCATTGTGCAACGACCCCCGCATCCTGACGCCACCGGCCCGCACCGCCGCCACTTGCGGGGTCAGCCCTGTGAAAGCGATGTCGACCTCCACCCAGCGCGCCGTCAAATCGGGACGAGCGGGATCGCCCAGCACGATATTCTCGATCCGCTGGGTGCGAAGGCCTATGTCCGTCAGATCATAGCTGCCCTGCACGCCACGCCGGTTGAGTTCGCGGCTGATGAAATTTTCTGCGATGGGCGCGCGCTGCGTCCACAGCGCGGCAAGGATCAGCGCCAGCGACCCCGTGCCCACTCCAAGCCAGCGGAGCCAGCCCCGGCGAATCTCCTTTTCGCCGTCTTCATCTTCCATGCTTCTGGTCAAACCCGCGTGCTCAAGTCCGTAACGCCTGCATAACGTCCGATCACTCCTAAATATCCTTGCCCGATAAATCCGCAATGAATAGCGTCCCCCTTCGCATGCGGGGGACAGGTAAGACTTTGCCGGACCAGGATTTGAAGGCTACGCACGACGGCATCGGGCATCGCGCCCGGCTGCGCCGGAAACTGGCGGAGAGCGGCGGCGAAGCGTTGCATGATCATGAACTGATCGAATATCTGCTGGCGCTGGCCATACCCCGTCGCGACACGAAACCACTGGCAAAGGCGCTGCTGCGCGAATTCGATGGCATCGGTGGGCTGATGGCGGCTGACTGGCAGGCGATTGCCCGCGTTCCCGGCATGGGCGACACCAGCATCGCGGCGATCAAGATCGTCCAGGCGACGATGCTGCGGACGCTACGCAACGAGGTGGCGGAGAAGCCGGTGCTGGCGAGCTGGCAGGCGCTGCTCGACTATCTGCGCGCCGACATGGCCTTTCTTACGGTGGAGCGGGTGCGTGTGTTGCACCTCAACAGCCGGAACATGCTGATCCGCGACGAGCATATGGGCGACGGTTCGATCGACCAGGCGGCGATTTATACCCGGGAGGTTATTCGACGGGCGATCGACCTTGGCTCGGCAGCGTTGATCCTTGTCCACAATCATCCCAGCGGATCGCCGGAACCAAGCCGTCAGGATATAGAAATCACCCGGCAGATCGCGGAAGCGGGCAAGCGGCTCAACATCGCGGTGCATGACCATATCATCATAGGGACACAGGGGCACAGCAGCCTGCGTGCGAAAGGGCTGATCTAGCGACCGTGCGTCGAAGCGGCCGGGAAGGGATGTCTTAAGATGGTCGAAAACAGGCCACGCCTGGCCTGCAACGGCAACTAAGCGCCAAACCCCACCGAAAGAAACTCCGGAACCGGTCCGTTCCAGCCTTCGTCCGGACCATCGTCCACCGGTTCAGGCCGCCGCGGCCGGGCGCCATTGCCTTCCGGCCGGGCCGCACGCGGTTCTTCACGGCGGCGGTCGTCGCGGCGCTTGTCGGACTTGCGGTCGTCCTTCCGATCCCTGCCCGAGCGGCGCGGTTCCTCCTTCGCCTTTTCAGCGGGAGCAGCAGCGACCGGTGCGTCGATGGTCTCGATCTTCTGCTTGATCAGCTTCTGGATATTGTCGATCGCCTCGGCATCGTCAGACGTCACGAAGGTATAGGCTACGCCCTTCGCCCCTGCGCGGCCCGTGCGGCCGATGCGATGGACATAGTCGTCGGGATGCCAGGGCGCATCGAAATTGAACACATGGCTCACGCCCTTGATGTCCAGCCCGCGCGCCGCAACGTCGGACGCCACCAATATGTTCACCGTCCCCGCCCGGAACCGCTCCAGTTCCGCGATGCGCGCCGACTGGTCGATGTCGCCGTGAATCTCGCCCGATTTGAAGCCATGGCGCTGAAGGCTCTTGTTGAGTTCACGCACCGTGGTCTTGCGGTTGCAGAAGATCACCGCGCTCTGCACGTCTTCGGCATCCAGCATCGCGCGCAGGGCCTCCCGCTTCTTGCGCGAATCGACCTTCACCAGACGCTGGGTGATATTGGTCGAGGCTGTGGCGGGCCGCGCCACCTCGATCGACTTGGGATTGCTGAGGAACCGGTCCGCCAGCTTCTTGATCACCGGCGGCATGGTCGCGGAGAACAGCAGCGTCTGCCGCTGGGCGGGCAGCTTGGTGCAAATCTCCTCGATGTCCGGGATGAAGCCCATGTCGAGCATCCGGTCGGCTTCGTCGATCACCAGCATGCTGCAGCCGTTGAGCAGTATCTTGCCCCGCTGGAACAGGTCCATCAGCCGCCCCGGCGTCGCGATCAGCACGTCGACGCCTTTTTCTAGGGCTTTGAGCTGATCGCCCATCTGCACGCCGCCGATCAGCAGCGCCATGTTGAGCTTGTGATACTTCCCGTATTTCTCGAAATTCTCGGCCACCTGGGCAGCGAGTTCACGCGTCGGCTCCAGTATCAGCGATCGCGGCATCAGCGCGCGGGCGCGGCCATGGGCGAGGATGTCGATCATCGGCAGCACGAAGCTGGCGGTCTTGCCCGTTCCCGTCTGCGCGATGCCGATGATGTCCTTCATCATCAGCACGGGCGGGATCGCCTGCGCCTGAATCGGCGTGGGCGTGTCATATCCGGCCTCGGTAACGGCCTTCAATAATTCGTCGGAAAGGCCGAGATCGGCAAAAGTCATTCAGATGTCCGGGACAGGAGGCTCTCCACCGCACGAAAACGCGCAGGGAAATCGGGCGCGCCTTGCGGAAATATCGGCCTCTTGTCAAGAAAATCGCGAAGATGATGCGGTCAATCGTCCGGTTCGGCCTGCTCCAGCCGGCGGAAACCCTCGATCGCGCAACTGGCCCCGCTCCGCGCCTGCAATTCGTCGCGCCCGGAACAGAGCGAGCCGTCCCCATCGGGCTCCACATAGAATCCGGAATAGAAACCCATGCTGTTGCACCCGCGCTCCAGCCTTGCGCGATAGCGGTGATTATCAGCCAGCAGCAGATCTATGGCATTGTCCATCACTATGCTTGCCGACCGAATCGATCGCAGCGCGATGCAGCGCGGCCCCTTCTTCTCCTTCCAGTCATTCCGCGCCTCCGGCGTGGGACGCGCGGGCGCACGCCCCTTCCTTGCCATCGGCACGCGGATGATGACACGCTGCTCGATCGTCAGTTGCGCCCATTGCACGGGCTCGGCGGCTGACGCGGACAACAGCAGCAGGACGGAATGAAACAAGTCGAACCCCTTTTGGGACGCGGACGCTATGGGCCAAAGGTTGAACCGTCGATGAATTCCAAGGCATAGGACAGTCCCATGATAGGACAAGATGTTATCACCCGATTCACGGCCCTGCTGGGGGAAAAGCGCGTCGTGACCGATGCGGACGACATCGCCCCGTGGGTCAGCGACTGGCGCGGACGCTATCACGGCGCTGCCGCCGCCATTCTTCAGCCGGAATCGACCGGCCAGGTCGCCGCTGCGGTCCGCCTTGCCGCCGACCTTGGCGTGCCGCTGGTGCCGCAGGGTGGCAACACTTCCATGGTGGGCGGCGCCACGCCCCCGGCGGACGGTTCTGCGCTGATCCTGTCGCTCCGCCGGATGAACCATATCCGCAGCCTGTCTCCGCACGACAATCTTGCCGTCTGCGAAGCGGGGGTCATCCTCTCCAACCTCCACGATGCCGCCGCCGCCGTTGGCCGCCGCTTTCCACTGAGCCTTGGGGCCAAGGGTTCGGCCACCATCGGCGGGCTCATCTCCACCAATGCCGGCGGAACCCAGGTGCTGCGCCACGGCACGATGCGCGCGCTGGTCGAGGGGATTGAGGCTGTCCTGCCGGACGGCGGCATCTTCCATGGCCTGGATGCCCTCAAGAAGGACAATCGCGGCTATGACATCAAGCAATTGCTGATCGGCGCCGAAGGGACTTTGGGAATCGTCACCGCCGCCGCGCTGCGCCTGGTGCCCGCCATTGCGGCTCGCGCCGTCGGCTGGATCGGCGTCTCCTCCCCTGCCGATGCGCTTGCCCTGCTCCGGCTTTGCGAAGCCCATCTGGGTGACAGCGTCGAAGGGTTCGAGGTGATCGCGGACGACGGCCTGGGCCATGTCCTGTCGCATGTTCCCGGCACTCGCTGTCCGATTGCAACGCGCACGCCCTGGCATGTGCTGGTAGAGGTCGACCATGGCGACCCGCGCGATCCGACGCCCGCCGATCGGCTGGAGAGCGCGCTGGCCGATGCGTTGGAACAGGGCCTCGCCGTCGACGCCGCCATCGCCGCCAATGAAGCGCAGGCGGAAGCCTTCTGGCGCATCCGCGAATCGCTCTCCGAATCCGAGCGGGCGCAGGGACCGGCGCTGCAATATGACATCAGCGTGCCGGTTGCGCGGATGCCCGCCTTCATGATCGAAGCTGCGGCAGCGGCGGAAAGGGCCTTTCCCGGCACCACCGCCTCCTCCTTCGGTCATCTGGGGGACGGCAACGTCCATTTCCATGTCCGCGCACCCCGGGGCACGACCGACGGTCCGGCCTGGATCGGGGCGGAGGGTCAGGCGATCAACAGCTTCGTCCATGATGCGGTGGTCGCGGCGGGCGGCTCCATCTCCGCCGAACATGGCATCGGCCAGATGAAGCGCGCCGAACTCGGTCGCCTCTCCAGCCCCGCGCGCCTCCAGGCCCTGCGCGCGGTCAAGGCCGCATTCGATCCGCAGGGCATCATGAATCCGGACAAGCTGATCCCCCGTCCGGAGGAAGGCTGAAGCCAGCCCCGGCGGCAGCACCGGGCATCGACAAAGCGATTGCCTCCCGCGTCCAAGGGCTTTATCCCCCTCGGCCCAGTATCAGGCTAGCGGCGCAAGGGAAAATGCGCCGCTTTTTGTTGGAAATGGACTAGCACATCATGGCAAGCGCGCCCGCGAACGGCCTTCCCGTCTTCTACAACGATCTCATTCCGCTGAGCAGCGTCGATCACGCCGCCTGGCGGAGCCGCACCGTCGATTCGGCGCCGTTCCTGACGACCCAGCACGCCATTCCGCTGACCGTGGACGAATTCGTCGCCGCCCAGCGCTTCGTGCCGATCATCTTCTCCGCTGGGGACGAGCCCGTTCCCCTGGCGCTGATGGGCCTCAACGAAGGCGTCAATACCTTCCTCGACGATGATGGCAAGCTGCGTGGCCCGGCCTATGTCCCCGCCTATGTCCGCCGCTATCCCTGGATGCTGGCGAAGTTGCGCCCCGACAGCGACGAACTCTCGCTCTGCTTCGATCCGACTAGCGACGCGCTCGGTACGTTCGAGGAGGGCCAGCCGCTGTTCGAAGACGGCAAGCCCAGCGAACTGACGCAGGGCGTGCTCAAATTCTGCGAGGATTTCGAACAGGCAGCGGCGCGTACCGGCCAGTTCATGAAGGATCTGAAGGATCTCGACCTGCTGATGGACGGCGAAGTCGCCATCCAGGTGCCCGGCAATGACCAACCCTTCGTCTATCGCGGCTTCCGCATGGTGAACGAGGAAAAGCTGCGCGACATGCGCGGCGACCAGCTTCGCAAGATCAGCCAGAACGGCATGCTGCCGCTCATTTACGCGCATCTCTTCTCGCTGCAGCTCATGCGGGAACTGTTCGAGGCGCAGGTTTCGCAGGGCAAGGGCCCGATCGCCGTCCCGGCAGCGCCCCAGACAGCGGATGCCCAACCAAATTAAGCATTCATGACAGATATTTAAGGAAAAAGGTTGCGCGGTGCCACTTGAAACTCCGCGCGGCTTTCTCTATTTACTGAACATACGGCGCACCTGCCCCCCTTTCGGGTGTGTCGTATGGGCGCCTCCCCCTTTGGAGGCGTCTCCTCCCTGAACCTTGGCCACCCCATGCGAATCGCATGGGGTGGTTTTTTATTGGCTGAAGGAAATGGCGCGGGTTTCCCTTGACGACGCCGACGCGCCCTCCTAAAGGCGGCTCCCTACTCGCCGCCCAGCGCGGCCTGTGGCCCCTTCGTCTAGCGGTCAGGACGCGGCCCTCTCACGGCTGAAACACGGGTTCGATTCCCGTAGGGGTCACCAGTCAAGCTATTTATAGCATTGATTTTGTGTGATAAATTAAAAAGTACCCGAAACCGATACCACAAGCGTTCCCACATTTTCCGTGGGGTTTAATGGTATGCTTCAGAACGTCCTAGGACAGAATCGATCATATTTCTGATCTGCTTCTCCTGAACGGCCGCGTTTTCGGTTCCTATCGCGACACCATCTGATCGCAAGGTATGGTCCAATTCCAACTGAGAAGTTCCAGCAATATACTGCGAAAGCTCCTTTCGTCGGAGCATAATATTCTTGATGACTGAGAGCCCCACGCCAACATTCGTTGACCTGTGTTTAGGCCGTTGATCTTCCCAATAGTGCCATCGAACGCGGCGGCTCCCCATCCCCAGGATTTCCGCCGCGCTCCAAATGGACATTAGAAACGATAAGCGGCGCCCACCAAGATTTGATGGCGGTCGAATTTGCTCGGCCCTTCTCCAAGATCAGAATATCGGTACTCCAGGCGGGCCGATATGTGATCGGTGATCAGTCTCTCGGCGCCACCGCCGATCATCCAGCCATCCAGGTTGTCAGATGAAGAGATTCGCTTGGAATCCACTGTCGCGGTCGTACGCACACGGGCGTTGCTGTACCCGCCGCGCACATAGAGCAGCGTCTGGGGCGTTACGAGATAACCCACTCGGGCTGTCAGATCGAAGGCGTATTTGGGGTTGACGCGTATCGAGGCCGCCGCCGCCGACGCCCCGAACTCATCGGACGCGGCAATATTGAACTCTGCCTGAGCACCGAGCACGACATGCGGCACCACTTCGTAGTCATATGCGAGGAACCCGCCGGCCACGAACGCATCGGTCGACTGGTCGATGGCCGGCGTTCCATCCTTTCCTTTGGGAAGACCCACGTCAGTATTGTTCCAGCCCGCCTGGATGCCAATTGAGGGGCCGCTGAAATCCTGCGCTGAAGCCTGGATCGACCAACCGGCTAGGGCAGCGGCGATGAATAGACGGATTTTCATTTGTTCAATCTCCTAGATCACTAGCAATCACGGCAACTGCTACGTGTGCCGGGGAGATTGATAGGGTCGGACCAGAGTTTCTGGATTGTTCGATCGGCTGGATTGCTTTCTTGATGTGGCGTCGTTTGCCTAAACTTCGGTATAGCGGCCGGGGTCCGAACAGGCCTGAACAGAATGCTGCGCGACGAGAGCCTGTGCGGACATCATCCGCACGCTGACGGGCTATCGACCTTGCGGCTAGTCCCGGCATACCATCGAACAGGCGAGCCAGAACCATAGCAGAATGGCTGGATCCCACCCACTTCGCCAGCTTGCCCTCGGATCACTGAGGCAGGTCTGATGAAATCAAGACAGCAGACATCCACCCGGCATCGATCGAGGACGACAGGGAGTCCCTGGGATAGGCTCGCTCGTGGGCAGCTATCCCTTCTGGCGCTTCCAGCTGCAATGGCGGGCGTCATTTCATGGCACACCTTCGCTTCCTTGGGTGATCTGCCCTTATCCCTCGTCTTGGGCAGTGTGGGGTTCGTCATCCTCACGCCCCTGATCGCTTCCATGAGCGACCGGGATCGAAATCGGCATATCAAATGAATAAGCGGCGGCTGGTGCTCGACGGCCTTGTCACGCTCGTGACGATCGCCATGCGACTTTCACCACTCGAGCGAGAAATGCTGGCTGTCGCGCTGCTTGCATTACACGATAGGCTTTGGCCTTCGGGGCTATTGCGAACCGACCAACAGATCCATTCTTCAGGCGGTCGCCGGTTCGGGCTTCGCAGGCGATCACTGTCTGCTCCCAGTCCCGGCGGCCGTGATACCCGGACCGACGAACGGTCGTGCGAGGCGGCGGCGAACATATTCGTCGATCCGCCAAGTGCCTGAACCTTTCGTGAGAATATTCTGACCTGCACTGCCCTTTACGCTTCAGGAGGCTCACGGCTCTGTTCCAAAGGATAGATCGGCATAGCCATTGGCGTGCAGCTGCTAGTCTCCCGCACGATAGCGGACCGGCGAGGCGTTCGCGATCCTTCCTTCAGCTTCCAGGTTCTGTCGTAGCCGACCCGCGGAAGCCAGGGATTCACCGTCGCTGCTCACTAGGAGATATCGCATGGCACAGCATATTGTTATCATTGGAGCCGGTTTCGCCGGTCTCATGGCCGCACTTTCGGCCGCGCGCTTGCGTGATGAAAAGGGTGCATCGCCCGACGACATGAAAATCACTGTGATTTCTCCGGAACCGGCGCTGGTCGTTCGGCCGCGCCTCTACGAACGTAGCCCGGAAACGATGGTCGCGCCGCTGGGCGAGTTGTTCGCATCGACGGACATCGGCTTTCATTCCGGGACCGTGGACAGGCTTGACGCCCAGCTCGGAACGGTCACGGTAACGGGTGCGGATGGAAAGTCCTCGAGCCTGTCCTACGACCGATTGATCATTGCGTCAGGGAGCCACGGTTTTCAGCCCCCCATACCTGGTCTTTCCGAATTTGGTCACAACGTGACAGATCTCGAAGGCGCGATGGCACTCGACAAGCATCTGCATGCTCTTGCGAGCAAGCCTTCCTCGCCAGCCCGCAATACCGTGGTGGTCGGCGGCGGAGGGTTCACCGGAATAGAAGTGGCGACCGAAATGCCGGATCGGCTCCGAGAGATTCTCGGTCGGGACGAACCAGTGCGCATAGTCATCGTGGAGCGAGGACCCGTAGTCGCTCCGGATATGGGAGCCGAACCGCGCCCCTATATCGAGACCCGGCTACGCGATATCGGTGTTGAAACGGTGCTCGGCTCGGGCATTGCCCGCATCGATGCAGATGGGGTCACGCTCGAGAATGGCGATCAAATCGAGGCGGGCACCGTGATCTGGTCAGCGGGCATGCGCGCGTCGCCGCTAACCTCTCAATTACCCGCCGATCGCGATAATCTCGGACGCATTCTCGTCGATGCCGATCTGCGTGTACCTGGCTATCCGCACATTTTCGCCGCAGGCGATACGGCGAAAGCAGCGACGGACCAGGACGGCCATTTCTCGGTGATGTCATGTCAACACGCACGTCGACTGGGTTCCTTCGCTGGCCACAACGCCGCAGCCGATCTTCTTGGCGAGCCTGTGCTTGCCTATGATCAACCTGCCTACGTCGTCTGTCTCGATCTCGGTCCCGACACTGCCATTTTCACGCGAGGCTGGGCGCCCCGGAGGGTGGAACTTACAGGCGCTGACGCCAAGAAAGTCAAAATGGATATCAACGCGGTGTGGATCTACCCGCCGGCAGCAGAGCGGCAAGCTGCATTCCAGAATGCCTATGACGCCCGCACGGTCGATTTCTGAAAATCCCGGGCCGGTCGGGTGGAGCGTCCGGCCGGCCCTCCACAGACAATTGAAGCTGGAACCATTCATGCGAATTTGTGTCTTTTCCGGGTCGAGCCATGGATATTCGCTGGAATATCAAGGTGCTGCGACGGCGCTGGGCCGGCTGCTGGCCCGCAATTCCATCGAGCTTGTCTATGGTGGAGCCGCCGTCGGGTTGATGGGTGCCGTTGCCGACGCTGTACTCGCTGAGGGCGGTCGGGTGACGGGAGTCATCCCGCAAGCGTTGGTAGACAAGGAGGTCGCTCACCTTGGCCTGACCGACCTGCGTGTCGTGCATTCCATGCACGAGCGAAAGGCTCTGATGGCAAATCTTTCGGACGGTTTCATTGCTTTACCCGGAGGCATTGGCACATTTGAGGAACTGTTCGAGGTTTGGACATGGGCACAGCTAGGAAGCCACTCCAAGCCTTGCGCCCTCCTGAACATACTGGGCTTTTATGACCGGCTGCTGGAGTTTCTGGACCAGGTGGTTGAGCAAGGCTTCCTGAAGGCTGTGCATCGCCAGATGTTGCTCGTGGAGGAAGACGCGGCCCCTTTGCTCCGCGCCATTCGGCAATATCACGCGCCTGCCGAAACCAAATGGATCAGGCCGACTGAAACCTGATCCGCAAGGCACGTCGTCGGGATGTTCGGAGCGACCAGAGCGTGACCGCTACACCTCTTTCTCTCGGCTGGCCTGCTTCTGAACTTGGCGCGGCGTTACGCCCGTAATCCGGCGAAAGGCAAAGCCGAAAGCGCTTTCCGAACCATAGCCGGCGCGCGCGGCAACGGCGGTAATCGTTGTGCCCGGTTGAGCGAGCGCCTTCTGAGCGAGCGCGATGCGCAATCTTGTCAGATATCCCATCGGCGGGAGGCCAACGGCCGATCTGAATCGTGCGGAAAAGCGCGAGCGTGAGAGGCACGCGACGCTCGCAAGATCCTCGATCCGCCAGTTTCTCTCCGGATCCTGATGAAGCGCCCTGAGCGATGCACCGATCCTGGGATCGGCTAACGCAGCAAGCCAGCTGCCAACCTGGCCACTAGGTATGTTTCGGATCATTTCGATGAAGATCATCTGCATGATGGTCGCGGCCATCACCGACGCGCCAATGGACCCCGAGGAGAGTTCCTCCTCCAGCCTGTCGACAAGCCAGCGCAGGCGGACGGCAGCCGGTTCATCCGCATGGATCACGATAACCGGTGGCAGGGCATCGGCCAGGAAACCGGCGGTGGCCGGAAGGTCCATACGGCCCCCGAGGCAATGAAAATCAGGCCCGGGTCCTGTGTCCAGCCAGGCGCAATCATTGGCCTTCACACCGGCAAAAACATCCTCCGCCGCCTTGGGTATTCGGTCGAGGTCGGTCCCGATGATGAAAGGCAGGTTCGCACCGACGAGAAAACAACTGCCTTCTTCCAGCGCCCACCGCGCCGCGCCGACTTCGAGCTGGCATTGTCCCCCCTTGATGATGTTGCATTTGAGCGCACCCACAGGAGCCACCCGGACGGCCCAAAGCCCTCTTGCCCTGAGCCCGGATGACATAACGGCGCGCGCATCGATGAGAGACAGTATCTGCGACAAGGGATCTTCGAGCGATGCAGGATTATCTCTATATGAATCGGGATTTTCAGCCATGGATTATCCCCAATCCGCTTCCCATTGTTCCTGTCAACTGAGACAGGAGATTTTGAATGCCTTCTTCACAAAAGCCCCTGGGCACCGGCTTTGGACCGTTCACCACGGCTGCGGAGGTCGCGAATGGCGTCGACCTTTCGGGAAAGACCGCCATCGTGACGGGCGGGGCGTCCAATCTTGGCCGGGAGACCGTGCGAATCCTTTCTTCGAAAGGAGCGCGCGTGCTGGTGCCGGCGCGCGATCCCGATGCAGCGCGAGAGGCGATGTCGGATCTGCCGGATGTGGAACTGGTCCCGATGGACCTGCTCGACCCATCATCGATCGACAGTTTCGCGGCCGGGGTGATCGACAAGTTGGGGGCGCTCGATCTCCTGGTTCTCAATGCCGGCGTCATGGCAAGCCCGCTATTTCGCGATACGCGGGGCCATGAAGGCCAATTCGCCACCAACCACCTCGGCCATTTCCAGCTGACTGCCGCACTCTGGCCCGCACTTCTGCGCGGGGACGGCGCGCGTGTTGTCGTTCTCTCCTCCCGGGCGCATCAGCTCGGTGGCCTTGATCTCTCCGATCTCGACTTCCGGCATCGCGCCTATGACAAATGGCTCGCCTACGGTCAGGCGAAGACGGCCAACGCGCTCTTTGCCGTAGCCCTCGATGCGCGCGGCAAGACCCGCGGGGTCAGGGCTTGCTCGGTTCACCCCGGCTCCATCCTTGGCCCGCTCGCCCGGCACCTGACCCGCGAAGAGATCGACCAATTTGGCGCCCTCGATGCGGACGGATCCCCCGTCGTCGACCCAAGCCGCGACAAAAAAAGTCCGCAGCAAGGCGCGGCGACGACGATATGGTGCGCCACTTCGCCTGAGCTTAGCGACATTGGTGGAGTCTATTGCGAGGACTGTGACATTGCGCCCGTCGTATCGGATGGCCAGCTTGGTGGCCCTGGCGTCCGCCCGTTCGCGATCGATCCGGAGACGGCCGAAGCGCTGTGGACTGAAAGCGTCCTGCTGACCGGCCATGATATTCCATGATCTGTCCGGCCGCCCCGCGCATTGCTCCGCCTGACTGTCAGCCCGCCATCTCATCGGCATCGATGATCGCGCGGGCAAAGGCATGTGGCGCTTCCTGCGGAAGATTGTGTCCTATGCCGCCTTCGATCAGCCTGTGCTCATAGGACGCCAGGAAGCGTGTCCGATAATCCTCGGCGCGCAGGTGGGGGGCGCCATTCGCATCGCCTTCCAGCGTGATGGCGGGAATATTTACGGGCGGAAAGCGCGCAAGCTGGGCCTCCATGCCTGCATAACGAGGCTCCCCTTCGGAGAGGCCGAGCCGCCAGCGATAGTTGTGGATGGTGATCGCCACATGATCGGGATTATCGAGCGCGACAGCTGAACGTGCGAAGGTCGGCTCATCGAAGGCCCAGCGGGGCGATGCGCTTTTCCATATCAGCTTTGCGAAGTCATGCGTGTGTGCCGCATAACCCCGCCGCCCCCGCTCCGTCGCGAAGTAGAATTGATACCACCAGTCACGCTCCGCTTCGGGAAGGAGCGGTACCGCCCCCGCCGCCTGGCTGCCGATGAGATAGCCGCTCACCGAGACGAGCGCGCGCACCCGCTCGGGATAAAGGACGGCGAGAATGCACGCTGTCCGGGCGCCCCAGTCGCAGCCACCCACAATGGGATGTTCCAGACCCAACGCCTCGACAAGTTCGATCGCATCACTGGCAAGCGCTGCCTGCTGACCATTGCGAGGAGATGTGTCGGAGAGGAAGCGGGTTGCGCCATAGCCGCGCAGATAGGGAATGATCACCCGGTAGCCCGAAGCCGCGAGAAGCGGTGCAACCTCGGCATAGCTGTGGATGTCATAGGGCCAGCCATGGAGCAGCAATATGGGGCGACCGCGCGATGGCCCGGCTTCGACATAGGCAATGTCGAGTGTGCTGGTGCGGACCCGCTTAAGCGGGCCAAGGCCCGCCGATCGCGTGCTCGCGTCCACGACTGCTGACGATGCGCGCACGGGCTTGGTCGTTGCCGCCAGAAACGCTGTGCCGCCCAGGATGGAAGCAAGGAAGCCGCGCCGCTCGAAGCGCGAGCGGGCCGGAGCAAACGGTTCCTTCAGATGAGACGGATGCTTGATATCATACAAGATATGCCGCCAGTCGTCTCCGCCAGGTATGCCCATCCTGCCATCTCCGCTTCTGTCTAGACGATAGCGTCATGCCGGGACGAACGCGCCGATCCGCCCCGGCCTGCGCATCAGCCCCGGATGAAGGCCAGCATATCCGCGTTGATTACATCGGCATTGGTAGCCGCCATACCGTGCGGATAGCCGTCATAGGCCTTGAGCACCCCCTTCGCGAGCAGCTTGGCCGACAGCGGGGCAGAATCCGCGAATGGCACGACCTGGTCATCCGTTCCGTGCATAACGAGCGTCGGCACCTGGATCTTCTTCAGATCTTCGGTGAAATCCGTTTCCGAAAACGCCTTGATGCAGTCGTAATGGGCCCTGGCGCTGCCCACCATGCCCTGACGCCACCAATTCTGGATCAGGCCCTGGCTGACCTTCGCGCCCTCGCGATTGAATCCGTAGAACGGCCCCGCCGCGATATCGAGGTAGAATTGGGAGCGGTCCTCGGCGAGGGCCTTGCGGAACCCGTCGAACACCTCGATCGGCAGCCCACCGGGATTGCTGGCCTTCCTGACCATCACGGGCGGCACCGCCCCGACAAGGATCAACTTTGCAAGCGTCCCGGGCTTGGCGCGCGCCGCATAGTGGGCCGCCTCGCCGCCGCCGGTGGAATGGCCGATATGGACCGCATCCTTGAGATCGAGCGCGGCGACCAGCGCGGCGACATCGGCAGCATAGGTATCCATCTCGTTTCCGGTGTCGGTCTGGGTCGAGCGACCGTGACCACGGCGGTCGTGCGCGATGACACGATAGCCCTGCGCGAGGAAGAAAAGCAGCTGGTTGTCCCATTCGTCGGCGGTCAGCGGCCAGCCATGATGGAAGACGAGCGGCTGCGCGTCGCGCGGACCCCAGTCCTTGTAGAAGATCCGAGCGCCGTCATTTGCGGTAATGAAATTCATGGGATGAGCTCCTTGATTTGCGTGAATTAGAGATGCGCCGAGGCCTACGACCGGCCAGCCCAGACCGTTCACGAGGACAGCAGCTCCGCCGGCGGCGCAGAATGCCCGGCGATCGACCATGAAATCTTTAAGTAGCGGCATGCTGTGCTCCTCTGCACCGCGCCAGCTCTGCGCGAGTTCGATTTCGGACAGAGCGGCCTGGTCAGGAATAGTGAAATCCCGCCATTTCTCGACCATACGGGGGGCGCGGCCAGGCTATGCGAAGGTGGAGTGCCTCCCGGCAGAGAGATCAGGACGCGCTGGCGACAAGCGATCAGGCATCAGCGGATACCTCGAACCCGTCCTGACCGAAGGGATTAGAGGCCTGCCACCGCCGCACAGTCGCGCGTTTATGCCTCGACGGCCTAGCTCCTTGGCATCAACGGCAAGGAGACGTCGCAATGAGTATCCCACTTCACCATGCAAATGGCGCACCGGTGACCGACAATCTCAACATCCTCACCGCCGGGCGACGCGGGCCTGCGCTGCTCCAGGATGTCTGGCTCATCGAAAAGCTCGCTCATTTCGATCGCGAGGTCATTCCCGAACGGCGGATGCACGCCAAGGGATCGGGCGCACATGGCACGTTCACGGTCACGCAGGACATATCCCGCTTCAGCAAGGCGAGATTGTTTGCCCGGCCTGGCAAGCAGACGCCGGTGTTCGTCCGGTTCTCGACGGTGGCGGGCGAGCGCGGCGCGGCCGATGCCGAACGCGACATTCGTGGCTTCGCGGTCAAATTCTATACTGAGGAGGGCAACTGGGACCTTGTCGGCAACAACACGCCGGTCTTCTTCTTTCGCGACCCCTTGCGGTTCCCGGATCTCAACCATGCGGTGAAGCGCGATCCGAGGACGGGTTTGAGGAGCGCCGAGAACAATTGGGATTTCTGGACGCTGCTTCCCGAGGCCCTGCATCAGGTGACGATCCTGATGTCCGAGCGCGGCATCCCCAGAAGCTACCGGCACATGCACGGGTTCGGCAGCCATACTTATGCGATGATCAATGCCGCCGGCGAACGCCATTGGGTCAAGTTCCACTTCCGTTGCGAGCAGGGCATCGCAAATCTGAGCGACGGCGAAGCGGCCACGCTGATCGGCAGCGACCGGGAAAGCCATGGCCGGGATCTCCTCGAGGCGATCGACCGCGGTGACTTCCCACGCTGGACGCTTGCGATCCAGGTCATGACCGAGGCGCAGGCCGGGACCCATCGCCACAATCCGTTCGACGTCACCAAGGTCTGGCCGAAAAGCGAATATCCGCTCATTCCTGTCGGCACGCTCGAGCTCAACCGCAATCCGGAGAATTATTTCGCCGAGGTTGAGCAGGTCGCCTTTTCACCGGCTAATCTTGTTCCGGGACTCGGCGTATCGCCCGACCGCATGTTGCAGGCACGCCTGTTCTCCTATGGAGACGCACAGCGTTATCGACTCGGGGTCAATCACCTGCATCTCCCGATCAACGCCCCGCAATGCCCGTTCGCAAGCTACCATCGTGACGGCGCGATGCGCGCGGACGGCAATCTCGGCGCGACGCCCAGCTATTATCCGAACAGCCATGGGGCGTGGGAGGACCAGCCTCATCTGGCCGAACCGACGATGCGGATCGAAGGCGATGCCGCCCATTGGGATCATCGCGACGACGAGGATCACTGGGAGCAGCCCGGCAACCTGTTCCGCAAGATGAACGCAACCGAGCGCGAGGCGCTGTTCGCAAACACCGCCCGGCAGATCGGCGGAGCCACGCGGGCGGTGCAGGAACGGCACGTGGCGAACTGCAATCGCGCGGACCCTGCTTATGGGGATGGTGTCGCCAGGGCGCTCGGCCTGCGCTGACCGCGCGAAGGGCCATGATGGCGGACCGACATTGAGTCAGCGGTCCGCTGCGCCTTCGCCCCTCTCGGCGGTGATGACAGGCAGGGTGAATATGAAGCGCGCGCCGACGGCATCGCCATTTTCGGCCCAGAGCCTGCCGCCATGCGCTTCGATAATCGAGCGGCAGATCGCAAGGCCCATGCCCATGCCATCCGCCTTGGTCGTGAAAAAGGCCTCGAAGACAGTCTCGGGAGAAGGCAGGCCGGATCCGGTATCGGTCACCTCGACTTGCACGCCTTCAGCGACCGCCGAGAGGTGAATGCGTAACGTTCGCCGGTCAGGATCGACATCGACCATCGCTTCCATCGCATTGCGCAGGAGGTTGACCAGAACCTGCTGAATCTGGACGGGGTCGATCGCGACGTGGGGGACGTTCGCTGCCACTCGTGTATGGAGCGCAACCTCGTATCGCGTCAGTTCATCGGCGAGCAGCTCGCACACTTCGCCGATGAGCACATCGAGGCCCAATGACGTTCGCGGCCCCGCGTTCCGGCTGAAGAGCGCGCGAATATGGCTGACGATGTCGGCGGCAGACTGCGCGCTGCGTGCGATCCGATCGACGATCGCCCGTGCCCGATCGACATTGGGAGGGTCCGCCGCCAGCCAGCGGTGGCAGGCCTGCGCATTGGTCATGATCGCCGCGAGAGGCTGGTTGACCTCATGCGCGACCGACGCCGAAAGCTCGGCAAGGCTTGCCGCCTTGCCGGCCCGTGCGAGTTTGTCCTGCGCCGTGCGCAGCTCTTCCTGGGCGCGGATCTGATCTTCGATATCAAGGCAGACGCCATTCCACTGCACAATGGCCCCATCTTCATTGCGCATCGCGGCGATACGGGTCTCGACCCAGCGATATGTTCCATCGAAGCGCCGTTGCCTGTGCGTGAGCGCATAGGGATCGCCCGTCCGAAGCGAATGCATGAATCGCTCGTTGACCTTGGCGAGATCGTCCGGATGGATCACCGCTTCGAGAATGCGTTCGAGCCGCGAAGCGCCGGGCCGGTCCTTCGCGGCGACATCGAAGCCGAAAAATTCCCGCAGGCGTCGGCTGAAATAGATGGGTTCGCCTTCGGGCGTCATGCACCAGATGAGAGCGGGCGCAGTCTCGATCATCTCCCGCAGCGAACGCTCGCTTTCGCGCAGCGCGTCGTCGGTCTTGCGAAAGACGTTGATATCCTGACCCGTTCCGTACCAGCCCGTGACGCGCCCGTCGGCGTCACGCGCCGGGCGGATCGCAAAGCGGTGCCAGACATAATCGCCGCCCGCGCGCAGGACGCGATATTCATAGTTGAAGGGCTCCCCGGCGCGCATGCAGCGCCGCAACTCGGCGGCGGCGCCTTCATAATCGTCCGGATGCACGCCATTCTTCCAGCCAAGATCACCGCCTTCGATGAAGCTGCGTCCGTCCAGAGGAGCGTTCAGATCGTCGAGCGTCATGGCGATCGAGGTCTGCGCCATGGGGGTGGCGTAGGTGAAGTGGCCGGTCGCATCGAACGCGAAGGCGGCGCCATAAAGATTCTCGATCACCTTCGCCGCGCGGACGGCACCCTCGGTTTCGCCAAGCGAGGCGGCGATCGTCCACGCATCATCCGGCCTATGCACGATCGGCGCGACATCCACTCTGATCGGGTAAGGCGGATCGGCGCGATATTCGTGCCACCGCCAGGCCCCGATCCATTCCCGGCGGCGATAGCCGATAATCTGTGGCACGCCGCTGATAAAGGCCCGTGCTTCCGCCTGCGCCATGGCCTCGCGGTCTCCGGGATGGATCATGCCGACATGGCTGCGCCGTCCCGCGAGCCATGCGCCTCCCAACAGGCCGAGGCCCAGCCCGATCGCGAACCATGCCGCCAGAGCGCCGAGCCAGGCTGCGATCGCGACTATAGCCACGGCAATGATCGTCAAAGCCATCCAGCCGCGCGAAAGGGACCTCATGCCTTCAACCTCCTGCATCGCGTCGCCGAGGCACGGGCGTTCTCGATGCGGCGTCTCCGTCATGGCGGAAAGGGATCAGGTCGCGTTCGGCGGGTGAGGAATGAAAGACCGCGGCGCATTTCCCGTCAGCCGACCGACTACCGCATGACGTCCGGCACGGGGCAGGACAACGCGGAATTCCGCTCCGCCGCCAAGCCGGTTCGACGCCGACACCTCACCGCCATGGGCCACGACGATCGACTGGCATATGGCGAGACCAATGCCCATGCCCTGGGGCTTGGTGGTGAAGAAGCCGTCGAAGATGTGATCGAGATGATCTGCCGCGATTCCCGGTCCGCGGTCGCGCAGGGTGAATAGAAGGTTGCCCTTCTCGTCGGTCCCCGTAGCGATCGCGATGTCACGATCGTTTTCTTCGCCGCACTCGACCGCCTGCACCGCATTGATAAGCATGTTCACGATCACTTGCTGGAGCTGAATGCGATCACCGATGACCGGCGGCAAATTGCGGGCGAAGGAAGTCGTTACACGAATCGAGCGCGTTTCGACCTCGTGGCGCACGAAGAGCAGGCTTTCCTGAATGATCTCATTGAACGCGAGCTCGACGGGTTCGGGAGCCTGCTTGACCGCCATGTCCCGCGCGCGTTGCACGATATCATCCGCCCGCCGCGCGTTCGCCGCGATCCGTGCGGTGAGTTGCGCGACCTTGCCGATATCGGGTGTCTCGCGCGCCAGCCAGCGCAGACTGGTCTCGGCATTGGTCACAATGGCGGCAAGCGGCTGGTTAACCTCATGGGCGATCGAACTTGCCAGTTCGCCGAGCATCGAGACGCGCGCCGCGTGGCTGAAATCGGCCTGCAACTGGCGTAACTGCGCTTCCATGCGCAAGCGGTCGGTCACATCTTCCAGACTGAAGATGGTGGTGTCGAGTTCGAGCAGCGGTTCCGGATAGGTGACGGAAAGGCGCACGTCGAGCACGCGGTTGTCGAGCGTGCGAAGCTTCATGAACTCGCTGTAGTTCTTCAGGCCGGTGAACCGCCCGATCATCACGCGCTGTAGCGATGCGGGGCTTTCGGCAAAAAGATATCCGACGGGCCGGATCAGATCCTGCACACCTGTCCCGCCAAAAACTTCGATCGCGCTGCGATTGACATCGGTGACGGGAACCGAGGTCGCCGCGAGTTCGACTAGCTCGGGATGCTGTTCCAGATAGCGCTCGAAGTCGACAACGCCCTGCGCCTTCAACCCCGCATAGATTTTCCCCATATGGCTCGCATCGACCTGCCAGAGAGCGATCGGCATATAATCGATCAGGTTGCGGTAGCGGGCCTCACTTGCGCGCAGGAACGGATAGGAACGATCGTCATCGGCTTCCCCGTAGACTGCGATGAACAGATGGCCCGGCCGTTCGCTGCCCGCACGCCACACGCTGACGACCGGATCGCGCAAAATGCCGTCCGACGCGAGCTGTCGGCGGCACACGCTTCCGTTCTTGTCGTCCAGCGCTTCCAGGATAAGTTCGGCCAATATATTGCGGCTGCCGACCGGCCAGAAAGCGGCGACGGACTGGCCAGTCATGAGGGCGCGTCCGCGATTGCCGCCGACGAGGCGTGCGGTACGCTCATTGACTTCGACGATCCGGGCGGTTTCGACGAGGTGACGATGAAGCCTGTCCATCTCGTCCTCGCCTGCAAGGTCGGTGCGCTCAGCAATCTCGGCGATCATCGCCGAGGCAGGCGAGATGTCGATTCTCCAACTGGCCGCCATCATCCCGTCGGGAACGGCGCCCCCCTGGGCACGCGGATCCCCGGCATCCGTCGCCGGCCGTGCGAATTCGATAACGTCGCGATGTTCGCCCGCCGCGCCATACCGCTGGTGACGCCGCACATCAGCAAAAACGATGTTGCCATCGGGGGTGCACCGTCCCACACGGCCCTGCCACGAGCCTTCCTGCAACAATTGGGTCCAGGCTCGCTTTTCATCCGCAGGTGCCGATGAAAATTTAGTGATCGAGGTCCCGCGCGCTGCAAGCGCGGGCCAGCCGAAGAGTCGTTCCGCAGCGGGGTTCCAGTAGCGCACCTTTCCGTGCCGATCTAGAATGACGACACTTTCCGCCGCAAATTCGGCAATCCCCGTGTCGTCATGCTCCTGGAGGCCGAGAACGATAGTCATCGTCAGCCACCCGGCCCAGAGTTATTCTCGATGGCTATGGTGATCGCGCCAAGCAACTGCTCGTCCGAGACTGGTTTGGTAAACCAGGCATGGACTCCAAGCGAAAGGGCATGCGCCCGCGTTTGCTGATCGAGTACCGATGAAAGGATGATCACCGGCAGTTTGGCGCCTTCATCATGCAGGCGCTCCACAAGTTCGATCCCGGTCATTCCGGGCATACGGATGTCTGTGACCAGACAATCGAAATGGCATTCTGTCCATGCGGCAAGGAAGGCCGCTGCACCGGCGAAAGTGTGGCAGGAGAGCCCCGAGACCATCAGCAGGTCACCAAGGGCTTCGCGCACAGCCTCGTCATCGTCAACGATGGCGACGGTCGGCAATTCAGGCAAGGGGCGACATCCTCTCTAACGCAGGCTCCGGTACAGAAGCCGTCAATGTCGCGCAGCTTGTAAGGCATTGTTACCATACCAAAGACTAGGCCGGGACGACTTCGCGTATATCGAGAGGCAGCTTCTCCCAGGCACGAATCAACTCGCCCACGGACGATGCCTCCATCTTGCGCATCACATTGCTGCGATGTAGCTTCACGGTGATTTCGGTTATGCCGAGGTCGAACGCGATCTGCTTGTTGAGGCGGCCCATGGCCACTTCCCGCATAACCTGACACTCGCGCGGAGTCAGGGTCCGGTAGTGCTCGACATGCTTCTGGACGGTACGAGCATTCGCGCGATCCGAAACATCGCGCTCGATGCCAGCGGTCACTGCGTCAAGCAGGGTCTGGTCGCGCACGGGCTTGGTCAGAAAGTCGACGGCGCCCGCCTTCATCGCCTGAACGGACATCGGAATGTCGCCATGGCCAGTCAGGAACACGATCGGCTTGGAGATACCGGCGGAGGCCAGGTGCTGCTGCAGATCCAGCCCACTCGCTCCGGGCATGCGTACATCGAGGATGATGCATCCTGGCCGTTCAAGAAGCGGAGATTCCACTAGGGCGCTCGTCGAGGAACAACATGCTGCCTCTATTCCGACCGACAGCATCAGTTCACGGATTGCCGCGCGAACCTCCTCGTCGTCATCGACCACGAAGACCAGCGGGGTTTCCTTTTCGATGACCTGACTGATCATGATTCCATGTCCTTCGTTTGCGCCAGCCTTCCCGAGCGTCGCTCCGTCATCCGTTGATCGAACCATGCCCTGGTATCTGCGCCGAATGTGGCTGGCGCCTTGCGCTCGAGCCGCCCACCGATATCCGCGAGAGTCTCGCTTGCGAGCGCATCGCGCATCGCTCTTTCGGCTTTGAGCATGACGGCGTGTATCGAGCAGACACCCCGTGTTGCCCACCTCGGCGCATCTTCTTCAAACAGCGCGCAGCGGCTGCGGATTTCCTGGCAGTCGAAGAGCGGCTTGCGTCCCTCGATCGCGTCGACCAGTTCGAGCACGGTGATTGTCTCCGGTCCGCGAGCGAGGCGATAGCCGCCGCGTACTCCCTCCTCGGCTTCGACGATCCCGGCTTTCTCGAGCTTCAGGAAAATCTTCGCGACGAAGGTAGGCGAGATGCCCTGAAACCGGGCGAGGTCGCGTGCACTACGCGGCTGCTCGCCGGCATCAAGCAACCCCAGCAGGCAATGCAGCCCATATTCCACGCTTGCGGTAAGATGTGCCATAACGAAGACTATAATTGTCTTCGTTTGGTGAGGCAAGGAAATCTGGCCCCTGCCTCGCCTTGCCGGCGGATGTCGCGCGCGATGGGATCAGTCGGCTTTCCGCCGTGGAGGAAGAAAATTGCCGTCGATCCCGCCTGGCCAGGGCGTCACTGTTTCGCCGGCCACCATCCAGATGCCGGAATCCCTGCGCAGGCGAAGCTCATACATCGCCGGCGGCGCATCCGGGCTCATGCGGCGATAGAGGATCGCGGTGGCATGATCGCCTTGCTGTTCGATATGGAGGACGCGGTGTTCGGTCGAGAGCGGATTCTCGCCCGCGTCGCGACGAGACCGGAACTCGGCGATCGAATCATCGCGGCGCACGCGGGTCACACCGCCGTCACTGCCGAGAACCAGAAAGATCTGGTCCGGCGTATAGAGCTTCTCCATGCCTTCGATATCGTAGGCACTGCCAACGTGAACGACATCATGGATCAAGTCATGAATTGCGGGATCGATTTCCGATTGTGTCATCATAGAGGTTCCTTCCAGGATTAACGGGCATGATCAGAGCAGCGCCATGCCGCCATCGACGCGCAGATTAATGCCGGTGATGAAACTGCTGGCATCCGACGCGAGGAACAGCGCTGCGCGCGCGAGCTCCTCAGGCTGACCGAGCCGGCCGAGCGGGATCGCTCCCGCCATCATGGCGGTGAAGGCATCGCGCTTCTCCACAGGGACGCCGAGCTTTTCGAGTATTTCCGTTTCGGTGGGGCCCGGGCTCAGAATATTGACGCGGATGCCGCGTCCCTTGAACTCAAGCGCCCAGCTTCGCGCGAAAGCGCCGATAGCTGCTTTCGTGCCGGCATAGACTGCATGACCTTCAAGGACTTTTTCGCTCGCGAGCGAGCCAAGGAGAATGATCGACCCGCCGTCACGCAACGTCGGAGCTATGGCTTGCACGCCGAAAAAAGTACCCCGCGCATTGATTCCGAACTGGGTATCAAACTCGGTCTCGGAAACCCGATCCGAAGCCGTTATCGTGTTCACCCCGGCATTCGCCATATAAATGTCGGCGCCGCCGAAACGCTCACGAATGACCTCCGCAACCTTATGATGATGTGCCGGATCGGCAACATCACCCCGAACCGCCAGCGCGGTGGCGCCGATCGCCTCAACCGCATTGTCAAGGGCTTGCTGACGGCGCCCGGTGATCACAACTTGCGCGCCCTTCTCAGCAAAGAGCTTCGCACTCGCGAGCCCGATGCCGCTGTTGCCGCCGGTGATGACGGCGACCTTCCCGACCAGATTTGTCATGATTGACCTCCGATATTGAAACCGGAGATGCATTTGGTTTTTCCATGAAAGAAAATTAGTCTCGACTATGGCACAGCATTTTTGCCAAAACCTATCAAATGAGTACCGGTCTCGAACTCGCCCCCGGCCTTCAGGCCTTCGTCCGGGCCGCAGAGGCTGGTTCGTTCAGCGCCGCCGCCCGGCTCGCCGGAACGACCCCCTCTGCCATTTCGAAAAGTGTCGAACGCCTTGAAAAGCGGCTCGATGTGAAGCTCTTTTTGCGCTCGACCCGATCGCTCACGCTGACTGTCGACGGAACCGCTTATTACGAGCGGGTGGCACCCTTGTTGCGCGCTCTTGATGAAGCAGGAGAGGTCCTGAGCAAGACGGGCCGAGCGCGCGGGGCGCTACGCGTCAGCATTCCTGGCGTGCTTGGCCCGACGATCGTCGAGCATCTGACGCGTGGGTTCGTTCAGCGCTATCCTGAGATCAAACTCGATATCAGTATTACCGACCGCCATGTCGATCTCGTGCGCGAAGGCTTCGACACCGCATTGCGCGCCGGAGCAGTCGACGCCGCCGACTGGATGGTCCGGCGCATCGCGACCCTGCCGCTCATACTTGTTGCAGCGCCTGCCTGGCTTGAGCGCTCCGGGCATCCCGAGACGCGAGAGGACCTTATGCGGGCAGATCATATTCGCTACCGCCTCGGTTCAAACGCTTATCCGATCCGCTTCGCCGATGGGTGTGAATTGGAAACTGATCGGGTTCTCGACACCGACTCCGGCCAGGCCATGCGGATTGCGGCCATCGCTGGTTTGGGGATGGCGCAATTGCTTCGGCTCGCGGTTGCAGATGATCTCTCGGCCGGCCGACTCGTCGAAGTGTTGCCGGGAGATCCTCTCACGGCTGTCCCGGTCCTGTCCCTGCACGCCTTCGGGCGCCTCGTTCCCCTGCGAGTTCAGCTATTCATCGACTTTCTTGTGGAAGTCCTCGCGCCCCACTCGGTCTAACGGGTCCAGCGCATTTGAATGGTTCTGGCGGATTTATGTTGCGGTTGCACAGGCAACCATCCCGTAGCTGTAAGGGCGCACATCCGCAGAATGCTGCGCGTGCGCGCCCAGACATGAACGTTACCCAAGCTGCCGTCAGTAATCCCAGAAGGACGCGACCCAACGGAAGGCGTCGCCATCGACTGCAACATGGCCAACCGACGGAAATGGCAGATGTGTGGCAACCAGCAGTTCACCGCTCGCCGCCGCGTCCTGCAGAAGGCGGACGCGGACGCGCACAGACTCTTCCGGGTCATGCTCGAAGCCATTATGCCAGTCAGGATGCTCGAAGCCGACCGGGAACAGGGCATCCCCGGCGAAGGTCAGACGCTCGCCGCCGGAAGCGAGATGGACCACGCAGTGACCAGGCGTATGGCCGCCGGTGAGCTTGGCGACCACACCGGGCGCCACTTCATACTCGTCTTCGAAAGTTCGAAGGTTGCCGCGATAGACCTTGATGAACTCTGCGGCAGTGGAGCGAAGAACCTTCGGCACCGGGGTTGGCATCGAGGTGAACGAGAAGTCCGGCGCATCCCAGAACGCGACTTCGGTCGCCGAAACGTGAATTCGCACGTCAGGGCTCAGCCGTTTCTTGACGTCCTCGACCAGTAGTCCGCCGACATGGTCCATGTGCATGTGGGTGATGATGACGTCCGTGACGGATGCGAGGTCGATGCCCGCTGCTTCCAGACGCTTGGGAAACTGGCCCGCGCGGGGGAAGCCAGGGAATTGTCCTCCGAGGCCCGCGTCGATCAGGATCGTCTGGTCGCCGCTCCGGACCACAAGAACATTGAGCGCCCAGTCGAACATGTCGGGTCCGACGAACATATCCTTGAACCAGGCGGCACGAACGGTCGGGTCCACGTTAGTAGCCATGGTTTCGGTCGGTAAAGGCAGGACGCCGTCGCTGACTACGAGGACATTGAGGTCGCCGACACTTAGCGCGTACCGCGAGGGCACGAGATCGTCGGCATCACTCGTGCCGGGTTTGGCAATGGTATCGAGTTTCATGCTAAATTCCTTTCAATTGCCGTCAACGCCACGGCGATAGCCAAGCTACGCGGGAGCATTTGATGGATCGATTGGATCGAAGCATCGCCTGAGATATACGGTCGGGTAGGTTTGGGGAGAGCAGAGTTTAGGGCGGATCACCTTTCCGGATGATACGTATGCGGCACCTATCCATCGGGATGGATCTTCCGCGACGAATGTAGCATCGCATCGCCCGCATCACGATATTAGTTCAGTGTGGCAGTCCGCAGGAAACCGCCCCCACCCCGACCTCGGACTGACCGCTGGTTAGCGGTAGTTTGAGCGGGCCGGTTACCCCCCCCGACCGGCCCGCTCTTTTAATAACCATGTCAGCATTGATTGGTCTTTACTCTATTCCTGATGACAGTCGATCGAAGGCAAAGTCGCAATGACCGCCATTTACCCCTGTTGTGAAGTGCAGCTTGCATCCGGAAATGTCGATGTGAACGCACGAAGGAGCCCTGTGTTCGTTTATCAGCAACAGTCTAGTTGACCCCTTGATCTGCCGTGACATCAATTACGCATCGCACCGGCTTTTTCGCCTTTGAGGCCGTCGCGCGACATTTGTCGATCTCGTCGCGATTGTTCTGCACAAGCGCATTGGAGAACAGCACCGTGCGCCAGCGTTCCGGCTCGGCGGTAGCAAGCAGGCGTTCCCCGGCTGTCCAGCGGTCAAGGCCGAGGGTGCGGGCGGCCATTCGTTCCGGTAAATGCCAGCTATCGGGCAAAGTACGTGCGACGAAGCCGGGAAGGAACGAGCAAAGCACGATGGCCGCCAGCGCGCCGCCTATCCCCCGTTGATGACGCTGGCGGCGTTGATCGCGGGCGGTGGCGACCGTTCCCTGGATATATTCCATCCGGGCCGTCGCCTTGTTGAATCGCTCCTGCACCTGCCCGATGGTCGCGGCATCCTCCGCGCGCGCCTTGGCGGCGGTGGCCGTGATCCGCTCGGCCATCGCTTCGGGCGTGATCTCCATAGCGGGCCGACGCGCAAGCGCGTTGATCGCGGTTCGCATCTTTTCGAGAAGTGCCGCGATCTCGCCAAGCGTCTCGCTGTAATCGGGCGTGGCTTCACGCTTGGCGGCAAGCCCGGCGATAGCGGCTTCGAGCAAATCTACCTTTTCGGCAAGACGCGCGAAGGCGTGCGCGGCCGGGTCCGCGTCGGGGGCAAGGGCTGGCAGGGTGTCCATGATCGTTTCTCCTATCTGCTAAGTCCGTGGTCGTGGCTGCGGCCCATCTCGATCCCGACGCTGGAAGCGAGGTCATGGGTGAGCTTGCGGCCGGTATCGAAGTCGATGCCGAATTCCTGCTTGCGGCCGCGCAACAGCGATTCCACCTGGGCGTCGCGTTCGAGGCTTTTCGCCATGCCCGCCATCTGCTCGGACACTTTGCGCGCGCCCCGGAAATCCCCGTCGCGCTGTAGCTCCTCGCGGTGCTGGCCGAGTTGCCGCCAGCCTTCCACGAACCTGTCGGCGCGCTTGTCGGGATCGGTGCGGATTTCTGCTTCAAGCTGCATGGCGCGGATGGCTTGGCGGACACGTCCGCCCGCTGCATCGGACGCCAAGGCAGGATCGCGACTGTAAGCCCGTTCCATGTCCTGGGCGGCGTGCTTGCTGGTCTGGTTCATCGCCTCGCGGGCCTTGTCGAGTTCGGCGCGCTGATGGGGCAGGACGGGCAAGCCCTGACCCTGCATCTTCCAGATGCTCGCGACCGCGCGGGCATGGCGCTGAACGGCAATGGCCCGCATGCGCTCACGCTCGGCCCGTGCGGCTGCGACCGGGTCATGGTTTTGCGCGGGCGGCCGGAAGCTTGCGAATATCCCCTGCTCGCACTGCGGCTGCGGCGCGGGCGGCCGGAAATTGTCGAACATGCCGCGTTGCCGTTCCGGCGTGGGCGATGCCCCGCGATCCTGTCCGGGCAGAGACAGGCGCAACCCGTCGAAGATGCCGCGCGCTTTCTCCGCGCCTGCGCGGGCGATTCCCATGATGCGCTCGCCAATGCCGATGCCGCGCCGATCTGCGAACTCGCGCGCGGGGTCGGCTTGGCGGTAGTCGCTCGCCATGTCCTTGACGCGCTCGCGGGACAGCGTGCGGATAAGGCGGGTGTCGTACTTGAAGTCGTCGCGGCCGTAGTGGAGCGCCATGCCCTCCCGGTGGCGGGTCATGCCGACATAGGCCCCATGCCGGTCCATGCTCGGTGTGGCGAGCATATGGGAGCGATCCACGCTCATGCCCTGCGCCTTGTGGATCGTGGCGGCATAGCCGTGATCTACGTGGGCATAATCTTTCGTATCGAAGGATACGGAACGTCCGTCATCGGTGCGGACGGTCACGCCCTGCTGGTTCACCTGCTCGACGGTGCCAAGCGTGCCGTTCTTCACCTCAAGCCCGCGCTCATTGCGAAGAAACATAATCCGGTCACCTGATGCGAAGGCACGGGGGCCGCGCTCGGTTTTCACCTGCACGTCATCGCCAAGCTCGCCCGCCGCCCGCATCCGGTCGCGCGCGGCTTCGTTGAGTTCTCGCACCTCGTCATTGGTATGGGTGAGGATGATGCGGGATTGATCCGGCGCTGCGATGCGCTCGCGGTCCCACCGTTCGACAAGCTCGGTGCGCGCCTGCTCGCGCGTCTCGGCGGCGTGGACCATGCCGCGCTCCGCATAAGCCCGGATCGCCTCGCCAGTCCTGCCGGTCGCCAGATGCCGGGTGGCGTCCTGCTGCCACTCGACATGCTGGCGGCGGACCTCTGTAATCTCGACACCGCCATGCCGTTCGTTGATCGCCCGAAAGGCCGCGCCCGCCTCAATGGCCTGCAACTGCTGCGGGTCGCCTACCAGCACGACCTTTGCGCCCACGTCGGCGGCATGGGACAGCACGCGCTCCATCTGGCGCGTGCCGACCATGCCCGCCTCGTCGATCACCAGCACATCGCGGGCGGCCAGAAGCTCGCGCCCTTGGCTCCATTGATGTTCAAGGCTGGCGATGGTGCGCGAGGCGATGCCGGAGCCGTTCTCAAGACCTTCGGCGGCGATGCCGGACAGGGCAGCGCCGCGCACCTCGAACCCGCCGCGCTCCCATGCCTCACGCGCAACGCCAAGCATGGCGCTCTTGCCGGTCCCGGCGTAACCGACGACCAGGCCAAGCCCGCACTCGCCCGTCACATGATCGAACGCCGCGCGCTGCTCGCCGGTCAACGCCAGCCCGCGCCCCTCCGCGCTCGCCAATGCGGCGGCGCGATCCTTCTCATCCACGCGATGCCGCTCGCGCTCCGCCATCAGTTCGGACGCATGCTGCAACCGCTGCTCGGTTTCGATCATGTCGCGGCTGGTGGACCTGTCGTCGCCGCGCCCGTCCTTGCCCAAGGCGACAAGATCGGGCGAGGCGCGAACGGCGCTCATCGCGCGGTCGAACTGCTCTTTGCCGTCCGTGTGGCGATGCACGAACATCGCTACGTCGCGCTTGGTGAATGTCGCTTGCTGGTGGGTGATGGCGTCCAGAGCAACGCGCGGGTCGGCAATGATGCGTTCGCCGTTGCGCTGCGCGATGGCGCGGTGATCTTCGATGCGCTCGGATTCAAGTCCGCGCTCGCCCATGCGTTGCGCGGCCGGACCGATCTTGTCTTGTGGCTCAAGGCCGATGCCCTGCGCCTCAAGGGAGCGGTGATCTATGCGGGCATCTATATCCAGTTCCGCAAGCCGGGTGTTGACGTGATCGGCCCACCGCTCCCGCCATTGCTCGACAAGCTCGGTCCTGTTCCAGTCGCGTTCCTTCGCGCCGAAACCGTCGGGACCAACCTCGCGCATGGTGAGCATGACATGGGCATGAGGCTTCGCCAACCCGTCCGCGCCGATATCCCAATGCACATTCAAGTCCGCGATCATGCCGCGATCGACAAACTCGGCCTGAACGAAGTCCTGTGCGAGCGCGATGCCCTGTTGCTGGTTCATCTCGCGCGGAATGGAAAACTCCACCTCGCGGGAAAGCTGCGCGTCCTTGCGCTTCTCGGTCGCCTCGACCTCGTTCCAGAGGGTCGCGCGATCCGAGAAGCGTTCGGGTGCGCCTTCGGGCAGGAGGATCTCCGAATGGACGACACCCGACTTATGCGTGAAGTCATGGTCGCGGTCCAGCCGGTCATCGTGCAGCCGCTCGGCCGAACGATAGGCGGCTGCCGCGACAGCGCTGCGCCCTTGCGCGCGGCCAATGACCTGAACGGAGAAATGGTAGATCGCCATAGCGATCATCCATTTACTGCCTTAAGCGCACGTCGGCACGACGTATAAGCGCGCCCTTCTCGAAAATTTCTCGGACGGGACTAGGCGGTGTCAGGCTGTCCCGGCGACTCTACTGCGCGATGGCGAGGTTTATCTTATCATCGCTCCATCGTCACTCAATGGAGACTTAACGATGCGTAAGCCGCGTGATTTTGATTCGGAACTCAAAGCCCTTGCCGACAAGGCAAAGGCGCTCAAGGAACGCCGCGTGCGCCAGTTGGGCGAACTGGTGGCGGCGTGCGGAGCCGATGCGCTCGATGCCGATCTGCTCGCCGGGGCTTTGCTGCAGGCCGTCGCAGCGAAGGACTCGGCGACGAAGGAGGGTTGGCGCAAGACGGGCGCGGCCTTCTTTCGCGGCGAAAAACGCCAGCCTGCGAGCGGAGCTGGACGCAGCCCGAGCGGCACTCTCCCGCTTGAAGGCGGCTCGGCATCGGCTTGAGGCACGAAAGGCGCGAACCGACATGCGCGAATGGGCCATCAAGCGCCGCGAACGCACGCGGCACCTGATCGAGTTGGGCGGCCTCGTCACCAAGGCCGGACTGGTCGATTTGACCGACGATGATCGCGCTACCCTCTATGGCGCGTTCCTCACCGTTGCCGACAGGTTGCGCGGGCCAGAGCGGAACAACGCGCTGGCGCTGTGGCAACGAAAAGGCAAACGCGCGTTCGAGACGGAGAAGCCATCGGCTAATTGATCGTCGCAGGTTCCGAGACCCTATCGCGCAACCACTGTTCGAACCGGTCCGGGCCTCGCGCGATATGGCGAACGGCGCGGAGCATACGATGCCGCACGATCCATTGGAAGGTTCCCATGTGTTTGGAAATCTGCGCGTAGCTCAGTTGATCGACGCGATTGAGGAAGAAGGTGTCGTAAACGCGTGGAGGCATGGCCGCGACGATCATCTGCATGAGGGTTCGGTCGTCGTCGCCATGATCGGTCCATGGGATCGGACCAGCGATGCCCAATGCCGCTAACCGTTCCTCGCAATAGGCGCGATGGCGCCGATGCAGGTCAGCCTCGGCAAGGGCGATGCGCGGATCGTTGCGGCGTCGGGGTTCTGCCCCATCAAGCATGATGCGGATCATGCCGAGCGCCTCGACGAGGCAGGATTCCACCGCCTGCGCGTCGATGGACAATCGAAGGGCGATTTCATCATAGGACAGGGCATCCAGACGAACGAGCAGGAATATGACACGCGTCAGGACCGGCAGACGGTCGACGGCTTTCCTGTAGGTAGCGAGCCGTTCGGCGTCGGGGTCAGGCGCGTCGGCCATGGCACGCCTCCCCATATATGGCGACCATGCCGTCCAGCCGCTCGCGGCAGAGCCGTTCGAGCAGGCCGTGCAGTTGTGTCACGCGCTCCATCGCCCATGCCAGTTCGTCGGGACTGATGCGATAGGAACGGCCATAGCGAACCTCGACATAGGCACGGCGGATGCAGCCGAAGGCGCGGCGCTCGAACGGGGTTGCGCGTGGCCATGCGATGGACAGGCGCGCGTCCAGCGCCTCGGCCCTTTCGCGCAGTTCATCCAGCGCATGGGTGCGCGGACCATGCAGGGTGATCGTCCAGAGGACACATTGGTAGAGATGTTCGCACGCCTGATGCAGCAACAGTGCCGCCATGGGCGCATTGCCCTCGCTCCGGTAGAAAGCCGCGCCCAGCAGGAAATCGCTTGCCCGATCATGCCAGCGGGCGAACTCGGACTGTCCCCGCGCATGCCGTTCCTGCATAGGTAGCAAGCGTGGCGACAGAAGCCGGAAACCTTCCATCTCATAGAGCGGGATGCCTTCGCCCGCGATCGCGACAAAATGCGGAATACCCTTGGCCAAGGCGCTGTTGAACTGTTCCAGGCTATGGACGGTCAGCCGCACCGGGCGAGATATCTCGCCAAACTCCCATGCGCGGCGCAATCGGTCGCGCGCCAGTCGCCAATCCCGCCGCGTTCGCGCCAGCCGGGGATGATTGACGATCGCCAGCAGATGGAAGGCATCCTCCGGCGCGACATTCCACGAATCGGACCGCGCATGGGAGCCATGCAGGATCAGGGTCAGGATACGGCCTGATCGATAGTGCTCTGACAGCCTGCCCTTGAGGTTTTCCGCAAAGGTTTCGAACAGCATCGCCGTGACGCGGCACAGTTCCTGCCGCACCGGCCATGGCAGATGCTCCCTGTCGGTGGACGGCATCATGAGCGGGTTTCCCGTTGTTCGCGATGCCAACCGTTCGGGCGGCGATGGCCGGTGACGTCATGCACGCGGTCGAGCAGGCCACGCAGCAGCGGGCGAACCTCGTCCACCGTGAACCCGCCATTGTTAGGGGACGGCGCATCGATCCGATGGACATGACCCCATTTCCAATAGGGGGAAAGAACGGCGGCGAGCCGCGCCATGTCGGGGCAGTCATGCCCCAAACCGGTCGCGTTGGCATGGGCGAGCGACTTGGCGACATCCAGCCGGATATGGCGGGCGTTCCACTCGTCGGCAAAACCAACGTCGAGCAGGTGGGAGGAAAGCGCAAGCTGGGCGACAATGCCGGACCGGTACAGCATCTCACCGCCGTCATTGTCGTAGAGGCCGTGCCCCAGTCCCCAATAAAAGGACTCGGCATTGTGATAGCGGAAGCGGCTCAGGCTTCGTCCCGCCTTGGTCCGAACAAGCGCTGCCGGTGAATCACCATAGTGGTCGTGAAGATCGGCCAGAACTTCACCCCAGGGTGAGGCGACGGCGGTGGAAACGGCAATCGGCGTGGCGGTCAGCGCGCGCAACAGTGCGCGGCGCGATGTGCCGCCTACCGAATCATCAGAAGGAAAATTGGGTGAGGTCATCGGCCTGCTTTCCTCATTTCGCCATCCTGAAACGCCGAATGGCGATCCAGAGATATTAAGCGGCACCGCTTATAACTCGGAATGTGGGAAATATGCAATAACCGGCACCGCTTAATCTGCTTCCGGTTGAATGGGTGTCGTGCGCGGTTACGACACAATTATGGGAAGGCCACCGCTCAACGTGAAATCGACCAACATCCGTTTGCCGGAAGGTCTCGGCGAGCGAATTGACAAGCTGGTCGGGCGGCAACGCAGGGCCGCGTTCATTCGTACTGTGCTTGAACGCGAAGTAGAGCGTTTGGAGGGCGAGCAGGGCAAGGCAGGATAGGGAAACGGGTCATTTCTGGCCTGACGGAAAACCCCTCCAACCACTATGCTGGGAGATATTTCCGCAGAAATGCATGACCAATGTGCAAAAGTGGTGTGTTTTCCAACAGCCGACTTGCGCCAATTTCTGGCGATTTGTCTACTCCGGGCCGATCCCAAAAGCTGCCGTTCGTGAGGAACAATCAGCGACCTTTTTCAATGACGGTCTGTATCGATGGCTTACGTCCCAAGCAAATATTCCACGAAGTCCTCACTGAAGTTCCACCGGGGGACTTGATTGCGACGAACATCGTAGATCGCGCCGTAATGTTCACAGATTTGGAGCTTGGCGAGCAGTTCGTCGTGGTCCTCGTGGAAATAGACGAAAAACGGGATTGGACCGGGGTTATAACTCACACGCCTGGACAGAGCGATGATCTCCCTAGGTTTCGTGGACAAAGGGTATCCATTGCAGGGCTGAGACGAGATTGACGAAGCCGAGGTAGGACTCTTTGGTTTTGTCGTATC
>NZ_JAINEZ010000020.1:0-67911 GCF_019873065.1 Sphingobium sp. PNB | reverse complement strand
GCGCCGCCGCCCTGCCCCGCGGCCGGTTCACGCCGGACGCCGCGTGGCTGGGATCGTTGCTGGCCAACAAATATCCGGGAGTCGTCGCGCAATCGATGGAGGTCGTGCAACTGTTCGACAGCCACACCACGAAATTGCGCGTTGCCGTGGACTGGAACGAGGCCGGGCAGGCCGCCGGATTGCCGCGCAATCTGTGCATCAAGTCGAACTGGTCGGGCATGTTCGATGATGTCGACATCCATGCGCTTGAAGCGCGCTTCTATCATTTCCTGACGGACAAACTCACCGCCAACACGGCCAGCTGCTATTATGCCGACTGGGATGACGACGGGTCGGCGCAGGGCGTCATCGTGCTGGAGGATCTCACCGATCGGGGCGGGAAGTTCGGCCATTCGACCCAGCATGCCGGTGTCGAAGGGGTCGCGACCGCGCTGGCGGATCTAGCAAAATTGCATGCGGGTCTGTGGGACAGCCCATTGATCACCCCTCAAGCGGCGCCCTGGCTGCCGACATCCATGGCGGTTCCGGTCGATTATAATCAGGTTCGCATCATGTGGCACTGGATCGGCGAGAATCTGAAAGACCCCAATTTCCGCGCCATCGCGCCCAGACATTATCTGGACGACGCAAGCCGGGTCGAGCGCGCCTATGACCGGCTGGTGGAATTCGAACGCGCCTTCGATGCCCCCTATTGCATCATCCTGGGCGACTGCCATCAGGGCAACACCTATATCCTGCCCAATGGCGAGCGCATGTGGGTCGACTGGCAATTGGGCCGGCGCGGGCGGCCATGGCGCGACCTCACCTATTTCACCGTCGGATCGCTGACGATCGAGGAGCGCCGCCAAAATCATCGCGACCTGATCGCCCATTATCGCGACTGCCTGATCAGGGAAGGCGCGACCAACGTCATCGATCTCGACACCATCTGGAATGAACAGGTACCGCGCTGGGTGATGTACGGTATTCAGGCCTGGGTGGCGAACATGGACCATTGGGGCCAGAACGGCCTGCCGATGAACGAGCGGTTCTTCGCCGCGGGCGAGGATCTGGGCAGCTGGAAACTGCTGGGCGAATGACGGTCATGGCCCCCTGCCGCGCACGGGTCGCGGCTGGGGGCCATCGATTTTAACGCCGCAGCTCTGCCTCGACCGGCGCGATCATGCGCTGCGCGGCGCCATGAAGGACGCGATGCGCGGCTGGACACGCAAGTCGGCGGGCACCCGGTCCGGCCCGATGCGCCGATCGATTTCTTCCTCGAACCAGTAAAGCGCGCGCTCCTGATAGCCCGCCCAGATTGACGGGATCGTCCCGTTCCTCAGCGATTGCTGGATATTTTCGAACAGGCACATATCTTCGGACAGGATATGTTCGGTCGCCTCGCGCATGCCCTGCCAATAAAGCCTGTCATCCTCACTCTCGGTTGTCCACCCCATCTGACGCACTTCCATGATCGACCGATCGGAACCCACCGGCCAGAAGCATTGCAGGTTGAACCCCACCGGATCGAGCGAGAAAAACGTGTTGGGGAAGGTCGGCAGCGCAACCGTATTTTCCAGAAAAACCGGCGCGATGTCGTCCGGTTTGATCGGCGGGGTCTTGAACAGCGACTCCCCGCCCTTTTTGCGCGTGCCGAACCGCATATGACCGCCTTCATAGAGGGCAATCACGAAACTGCGGGAATCCAGATGCGGTGCCAGTGTTTTAGGATGAACCGTATTGACGTGATAGATCTCAAGGAAATTATGATAGGCGATTTTCCAGTTGCACGCCATTTCGATGAAAAAATGATCCTTCACTACCATTCGATCCAGCGGATATCCTTCGGTCAGCGCGACGAATTCACCCAGAAACTCCTGTAACGGTTCCGCATCGTCATCGAAATTGATGAAGATGAAACCGCGATAGGTGTCGCATCGCACTTCGATCAGGCCGTTCTCCGCCTTGTTGAGACAGGCGAAATCATGCTGGCTTGGCACCGATTTGAGTGTTCCTTCCAGATCGTAACCCCAGGCATGATAGGGGCAGATAAAGCGCATGGCCCGCCCCTGCGGTTCGAGCAGAAGCGGCGACCCCCGGTGACGGCAGGCATTATGGAACGCCCGTATCCGGCCATCCTTGCCGTGCGAGAGAATGACCGAGCGGTCCAGATGCTGGAACAGACGATAGGAACCCGGCTCCGGCAGGTCGGACGCAATGCCGGCCAGCAGCCAGGTCCGATTCCAAAGCCCGTCTTTTTCCAGCGCCTCGAAACGCGGGTCGGTGTACCGGCCGGCGGGAATCGGGGGAAGGGCCGGAAAATCGCTGGGATGCTCGGATCGCTTCAACTGCTCGTCCATCGTCCGGTTGAGCAGTTCCAACGCAGCTTCACGCATAGCTCTCTCCTGTACCAAAAGCCC
Organism: Sphingobium sp. PNB; assembly: GCF_019873065.1. NCBI lineage: Bacteria > Pseudomonadati > Pseudomonadota > Alphaproteobacteria > Sphingomonadales > Sphingobiaceae > Sphingobium > Sphingobium sp. PNB. Next base: position 65,512 of record NZ_JAINEZ010000020.1, on the reverse strand, counting down.
CCAGGCTCCGTTTCGGTCAGACTGGCCACGTCGTCGATCAAGGAACCTGCAATTGGATAGGGTCGCTGTTGTCACGCCCTCGGCAAGCTGAACCGCCCTCTGTTCCGATGAGTATCCTTATGGCCTTGAAACATCCCACATCCACGGACGGGATCACCGTCGATTATATCAACCAGCTGCTGGCCACGACCGTAGCGGGCGCAACCGCCGTCGGCCTGCGCATCATCGATGCCAAGACCTATGGCGAGCAGATGGTGTCGACCGCCGGGCGCGTGTCGATCGAGGTCGATTATACCGATGACACACCCCCTGACCTGCCCAACCGCCTGGTGCTCAAGCTGACCCGGGCGGTCGATGAGATCATGGCGCCCTTCTACGCCAATGAAGTGGCCTTCTACCGGGGAATCCGGCCGGAACTCGCGATGGAAGCGCCGCGCTGTTTCGGTGGCGACTTCAATCCGTCCACCACGCATTTCGGCCTGTTGCTCGAAGAGCTGAGCGTGCGGGGCGCGACCTTCCCGAATACGACCGTGCGGACCGGGCCGGATGATGTGCGCTCCCTGCTGGATCAACTGGCCCGGCTGCACGCCCGCTTCTGGGAGTCGCCCCGCTTCAGCGCGGATCTGGCCTGGGTCGAAACGCATGTCGAAGGCGCGGTCGCAACGATGATGAATGAACTGGCGCCCGCCTATATCGCGCATGAGGTCGAGACCGAAAATTTCAAACGGGAGATGGTGCAGCGGCTGCGCACGACGCCGGACCGGCTGCTTGCCGGCGTGCAGGCGGTCCAGCGGCATCAATCGACCCTGCCCCAGACGCTGCTGCATGGCGACACTCATCTCGGCAACAGCTACCGCCTGCCCGACGGAACAGCGGGCCTGCTCGACTGGCAGCTCATGGTGCGCGGTTACGCGATGCACGACGTCAACTATATCGTGACCACCGGCCTTTCCATCGCGGACCGGCGGGCGCATGAGCGCGATCTTCTGGGCTATTATCTGGACCGCCTGGGACAGGAAGGCGTGGCGCGCCCTCCCGCCTTCGACAGTGCCTGGGAAGAATATCGGCGGACCCTGATATGGGGCGTCTATATCGGCTGGCTGACGACGCCCGTCGTCAATTATGGCTGGGAGATCAACGTCATGAATCATCTGCGGCTGACCACCGCCTATGAAGATCTCGAAACCGCGAAGCTTGTCGACGCGCTGCTATGACGGCGCGCTGGTCGGCTACAACTGATTGCTCCCCGATGCCTCGAACAGGCGTTGGAAATCGACCATTGTGGGCTGATGCGCGGTAAAGCCGCCGTCCACCGGGATCATCGCGCCGTTGATGAAGCGGGACTCGTCCGAGGCCAGAAAGGCAACGACATGGGCGATATCGCGAGGGCTGCCGAGGTCGGGATTGAGATGATGGTCGCGCAGTACGTCCTTGACCGCCTGCGGTGTGGTTTCGACGGCCGTATCACTGAGGACGAAGCCGATGGCGATCACATTGGACCGGATTCCCTGCTTGCCATATTGGGTCGCGAGAAAGCGGCTGAGATTAATAAGCGCCGCCTTGGACGCGCCATAGGCCGTCAGCGTCATTTCACCCAGCAGGCCGAAACCGGATGCGGAATGGATGAGCGACCCGCCGCCGCCCGCGATCATGGCCGGCAGCGCATGTTTGCACAGCAGCATAGGCCCCCGCGCATTGACGGCAAAGGCCTTGTCCCAGGCGCCGGTGTCGAGATGGACGACATCGCGGTCGAGGGCGCGCTGCTCGATCGTCTGATAGGCGGCATTATTGTGGATGATGTCGATCCGCCCGTGCCGGCCAGCGATCCGCGCGACCGCAGCGCAGACGCTGTCCTCATCGGTCAGGTCGAACGTCTCCGCCTCGGCACGGAGACCCTTGCCGCGCAGCGAATCCGCCGCCGCCTCCACCCGATCTGCCAATATGTCCGCCAGAATCACGGTCGCGCCGCGCTCCGACAGCACTGTCGCCACCTCCCGTCCGATGCCCTGCGCCGCGCCCGTCACGATCGCCACGCGCCGCTCCAATGATCCCACCATTCCATATCCTCCTGTTTCCCTGATGAGCGCCGGGCGCCCGACTATCGATAGCTGTGCGCCTATGGCGGGTCGAAGCAGTAGGCGCAGATCTTGTTGTCATCGGGGTCCAGCAGATAGGCGCCATAGGCATGGGGCACCGCTCCGCGCGGACCGGGCGGCCCGGCATCCTTGCCGCCCGCGGCCAGACCCGCGCGATGAAAATGATCGACCGCGCGGCGATCCGGCGCCTTCAATCCCAAAGTCGCACCGTTGGCGCATGTCGCCCGACCGTGGAGCGGGCGCAGGATAAGCAATTCGGGCACCCGTCTCCCATAGCCGATGCCCTGATCCAGAAACGGGCCAAGATTGACGATCCCCAACGGCGCAAGCACCGCATCGTAGAAACGGGCGGACCGTCCCAGATCGTTGCTGCCAAGGCAGACATGCGTGAATATGCCCATCCCGCCCTCTTTCCGGTCAGTGCGCCCGGTTCATGCTTTCCAGCATATCTGCGACATAGGGCGTGTGGTTAACGATACCGCCGTCTACCCCGATCACCTGCCCGGTGATGAAGGCCGCGCCATCCGATGCCAGGAACAGCACCGCGCCGGCAATATCCTCCGGCACGCTCTCGCGCGGCAGAAGGACATGCCGCTGGACCATGGCGATCTGATCGGCGGTCATCATCTCCCGGGCAAGGGGGGAGAGCACGAGGCCCGGCGCGACCGCATTGACCCGGATATTGAACCGGCCGAACTGCACGGCGGCATTGCGGGTCAGGGCGTTCACAGCCGCCTTGGACGCGGAATAGGAAGGATTGTTGATGTCGCCGGTCAATGCCACACCCGTCGAAGTGTTGATGATGGAACCGCCGCCGCCTGAAATCATGTGCGGAGCGACCGCCTTGATCATCAGCATCGTGCCCCTGGCATTGATGTGGAAGGCGCGATCCCAGGTCGCGGCATCGAGATCGAGAAGCGAGCCATCTGCCGCCATCTGCTCCAGCCGCGTATCGGCGGCATTGTTGTGAAGGATGTCGATGCGCTGGTGCTGCCGCATCACATCTTCGACCAGCGCCGTGATACTGTCCTCTTGCGCAAGATCGAGGAACATCCCCGTCGCCTGTCCGCCCGAAGCCTGGATAGATCGGGCGACGACCTCTGCCCGCTCGACCGCGATATCCGCCAGGATAACTGCCGCGCCGGCCTTTGCCAGGGCTCGTGCGCAGGCTTCCCCGATATTGGCGCCCGATCCGGTGACGATAGCGACGCGTCCCGATAAATCCGTCATGGGCATCTTCTCTCCTGTCTCTCATGGATGCGGGACCGCTGGGCTTCCGCCGCAGCGGGACGCTGCCACGGCGGACGCTCCGCGATACCTAGATAAAGATAGGTTTGGCGGAATTGATAAGCGGCGCATCTATGGCGCCCCTCAAGCGGAGAGCCCTTCATGAGCATCACCATCTTTCAACTTAACAGGTCCCGCTCCGAACGCGCGGTTTGGCTGATGGAGGAAGTGGAGTGGCCCTATGACATCCGCTTCTATGCGCGGCTGGAAACGCTCGCGGCGGAGCCCGCCTATAAGGCATTGCATCCGCTGGGTTCTTCACCCGTGATCGAGGCCGATGGGCGTCGGATCGCCGAGAGCGGGGCGGTCATGGAATATCTCGCCACGACGCAAGGGAAGGGCACGCTCCGCGCCAATCCCGGCGATCCGGACTATGCTGATTATCTTTTCTGGTTCCATTTCGCCGAATCATCCCTGATGCCGGCGCTGGTGACCGAGATCATGGCCGAACGCGCAGGCATCGCGCAGGATCACCCCTCCCGTGTCGCGGGACGGACCCATGCGGCGCGCCTGCTGACACTTGTCGACGACCGGCTTTCGCATAAACCATATATGGCGGGCGACCGGTTCACGGCAGCCGACATCATGATGACTTTTCCTTTCACTACCACGCGGCTGTTCATGTCCGTCGACGTGGAGGGACATCCGAACATCGCCGCCTATGTCGAGCGGATGGCGGCGCGCCCGGCCTATCGCCGGATGCGCACCATCGTCGATCGCCCCCCGACCGCCTGACGGATCAGCTCATCGCCAGCTTTTCCGTGCCGCCGGTGCGTACCCGGTCGCCCATTTGCGCCCGGGCGCGTTCTTCTTCCGCCAGGCCGACGGCGGTCGGATGCTGGACATCGTCCTTGGTGAGACGGGGTGTCGCACGGTCCCACCGCGTGATGCGTATCCCCTCGGGCCGGAGCAGGCCGCTGTTCGCCAGCAGGGCGTCCGCGCCTCTCCATGCTTGATGGGCAGCGTCCGGATCGTTGATCCTGTAGATCGCGACATAGCGATAGTCGGGCGTCATCGGGATCATCTGGCCAAAGGTGCGAAAGGTCAGGAAAGCGGCCGATTTGACGCCGGGTCGGGCGGCCGCCTCGCGAAAATAGCTTTCCGCATAGAAACGTCTGAAACGGTCATCGCTGCCCGCAAGCGGGTTGAATTCCTCCAGGATGACGCCGCCGCAATGCGCGACCTCCGGATCATTGTCCTGAAAGAGCAACGGATAATAATGAAAGTCATAGAGCAGGCTGTCATCAATGGCGTCCGACACCTGCATCCGCGATGTCAGCGCATTGTCCAGATGCTCACGACTGAAGCGAACCGGGTCGAATACGTCGTAGAAGGCGAGATACTGCCAGTCAAAGCCTTCGGGCGGACAGGGCTGCTCCACGGCGAGCCGGAAGCGCTGCGCCGTCACCGACCCCCGGAAACGCAGCGCGTCGCGAATATGGATGTTGCTGTACCAATCCTCCATATCGGCCTCCCGGCCCGGAACGGCTTTGGTCAGCACGACCAGCACGGCATCGATCATCGCTTTTGCCTTTCCTCTCCTGATTTCTGTCCTCTCAACCTTGCCGGACGGACGGCATGAAAGGCGTCGGCGCGCCCATCGTCGCCCGATAGGATAGGGGCTGCTTCCCGTCCGTATCCCGGATGCCGTAGCGCTCCCCCAGTTCCGCGCCGATCAGCGCCTGGCCCGACAGGGAGGCAAGGTCCGGGTCTTGCGCGAGCCGGTCGAGGACAAGGCCGGAAAATTCCGGCGTTTCCCAATGGGGCATGGCGGCGCGCAGGTCTTCGGGGATCATTTCGGGCGGCATGGCCTTCACCGCATCGGTGAGAATGAAGCCCGGCCAGAAGGAGACGGCGGAAACGCCATGCGGCGCAAGATCGACCGCCATGTCGGCCGTCATCTTGTCCGTCCCCGCCTTTGCCGCGCCATAGGCCGGCCCGTGAAAATAGGACACCGCGCCATAGAAGGAAATGCTGGCGATCAGGCCCCTGCCCGCCGCCACCATCATCGGCGCGGCATGATAGGCCGCGACGTAGTTGGAGCGCAGGCCGATGGTGATCATGTCCGCCAGCCTGAGCGGCTTTTCCCAGAAACCGCCCGGCGCGACCAGTTCGGGTCCGTAAACCGCGGCGGCATTGTTGACGAGCAGGTCCAGCCTGCCATCCGTCCGCTCGGCCAGTTGCGCGAACGCCCTTTCCACGGCGGCATCGTCACGGTGATCGCATACCAGCGCGATGCCCTTTCCGCCCGCCCGTTCAATCTCCTTCACGACATCGGCAAGCTGCGCCCGGTCGCGCCCGGTGACCGCCACCACATGGCCGCGTGAAGCCAGGCCTCGCGCCATGCCGCGCCCCAGCCCGCGCGTCGCGCCCGTCACCAGCACTATCTTTTCGCTCATATCCTGCTCCTGTCCTCAATATTGGCATCATCATGAAGGACAGGGGCGTGACCTGTCCGACGGCAAGGGCGCGACCGCCCTTCAGTCCGGGCGCGTCACCGGCAGGACGACATGGCGCGCCGCTTCGCCCAGCACAGTCGGCCCAAACAGTTGCAGCCGCCGCCCCTCGATCGTCGCGAGCAGAGTGATGAGCGCGGCGTCCTCCTCCGGTCCCGCTTCGATGATATGCGCTTCCAGCGCCTCGGCGGCATCGGCCCAGCGGTCGAAGCGACGGCCGAGAAGCGCGGACACATCCGCGATGTTGCGCGCCACCATATCCGTCCCATGATCGTCGGCGCGCTGCACCCATTCGATCAGTTCGGCCACCTGCGCCTTATGCGTTTCCGCCCCCTCCCCCATCACCGGAAGCGCCCCGAGCGTATCGGCCAGCTTGGCCAGCAGAGGCGCATTGTCACCCGTGCGCTGTTCCAGCGGCGGCAGTTCGGGCAGGGCATCGCCGGTCAGCCGCGACAGCGCCAGCAGGATGGAGCGGCGCAGCGCAAGATCGAACATGAGATAGACCGGATGCGGATCGCCGGGGCATGGCTTGCCGACAGTCCCGGTGAATTGCATCGTGCCGAGCAGCGAAAATTGCAGGACGTGGAAAACCACCGCGTCATGATCGACCGGCTCGCCCGTCGCTTCCTCATAATAGCGCACCAGTTCCGGCAACGGCGCGCCCAGCGGTTCATAGCTGTTGCGCATCCCCATGGTGGCGATGTCGACCAGCGGATCGCCGATCATCGAAAATTCGAAATCGTAGAGCTTGGTCATCGCGCCCTGATCGACCAGATATTGGCCCGAATCGAACTGGATGAAGCTGGCGCGCTGGCGGTGCCGCGGCACATTGCGGCGAAGCCAGCCGATGACGAATTCCAGCAACGGCTCGGGCCGGCTCTTGGTTCGCCGGTAATGCGGCATATAGGCGTCCAGTCCGACCAGCGCGATCGCCTCGGCGCCCACGGGCCGATGCACGCCGGCGGCCACGAAGGGTTCGACCGGCAGCCGGTGCATCGCGGCGACCGCCCGCATATAGACGCGGCCGATGGCGCTTTTCGTGGCGGCATCGAGCGCCGAGAAATCGCGCGTCCCTTCGATCGCCTCCATCACGATACAGGGCGGATCGGCAAGATAGCCGTAAATCTCCGGCACCGGCAGTCCTTGGCTGTGAAGCAGGGCGATGACGTCGGCCTCGCGCTTGAGGTCGGGAAAGATGGACACGTCGCCGCCCCGGTCGCCGCGCAGGTGCAGGCGGCGGATCGTCCCCTCGCTTTCGACGTCGACGAACCAGGAGGGGCGCCAGCGGACGAGGCGCTCAAGCCCGACAACCTTGCCGCCGGTCAGTTGCTCGACAAAGGCGGTGATCCGGCCGACCGCCGCATCGTCATAATCATTGAGCGGAGCGGCATTCGTCACTGCCCGCCCTCCCCCGCCGAAAAGGCTTCGGCCACGGCGCGGGTATCCATATATTCCTTGCCGGAGATGATCTGCCCGTCTCGGATGATCAGCAGATTATGATATTCGTTGCGATAGATCCGGTCCGGAAAAACCATCTCGCCCCTGACTTCAACCGCCACCCGGTCCCCTTCAGCGGTTATCCCGACCACCTCGGCCGTGCGCTTCTGCGCACTCAGCAGTCCGCCCTTCACGCTGGCGATGAAGTCGGCCCGGCTCATGTCGCCATGGCCCAATATCCACCACTGGCAATCGGGATGCTGAAGGGCCTCGATCGTCCCGACATCGCCCTCCTCCACGGCCCGCATGTAGCGGCGGGCCACCGCCTTGTTCGCCTCAATGTCACTCATCACCCTCTCCGCTGCTCCTCTCTCGCCGCCTTTTCCGGTGGCCGTGGCAAGAATATTACCCTTGTGCAGGCGGGATCGCCGACAGGAACCCTATCCATGGGCGGGTGGCCTGAGCGCCTTCGCTTCACAATCTTCCGCCTGCACAACAAAACAGGGCAGAGGGAGGCCGCATGACGACCAAGAGCATGACGATGAAGCTATGCACCTATATGGGCGCCATTGCCGGTACGATGATGTTCGTCGGCATATGGCCGGTCGCGCACATGTTCCCGCCGCTGGCCCCGTCCATGCCCGCTGCGGAAGTGGCCGCCTATTATCGCAGCCACCAGATCGGCATATTGGCGGGCGCCATCCTGATCGCCTCCTCCTCCGTGCTGTTCTTCCCCTTTCTGGCAGCGGTCGCCACCTTCATGAAGAAGATCGAAGGCCCGGTATCGCCTTTGACCTGGGCCTTTGTGATGGTCGTGGCCTTTGGCTTCGTCACTCTATTCTTCGCCGGGCTGATCTTCACGGCGGCCGCCTATCGGCCCGACCGGCCGGACGCCGTCGTCGGTGCGCTGAGTGATATCGCCTTTCTGCTGTTCGTCATGCCGGCGGTGCCCGCCTTCGTGCAGAATCTGCTGACCGGCTTCGTCATTCTGGGCGACCGCCGCGCACGGCCCATCCTGCCACGCTGGCTCGGTTATATGAACCTGTGGACCGGCGTGCTGCTGCTGCCCGGATTGGCGATCGGCCTGTTCAAGACCGGCCCCTTTGCCTGGAACGGTGCCCTGGCTTTCTGGATGCCCGCCGTCGTGTTCGGCATCTGGTTCAACCTGATGATCTTCGCCATGCTCGGCGCGATCAAGCGCGACGCGCTGGGCGGCGAATAATGGCTGCTTCGCAAGCCGCCGCTTCGCCTCCGCGCGGCCATGTGCCGGGAGAGGAAGGCGTATGGGTGTTCATCGGCGGCGATCTTGTCGTCTTTGCCGTCTTCTTCATCACCTATGCGCTCGCCCGGCAGCAGGAACTGGCGCTGTTCGAAAGCTCGCAGGCGCTGCTCGACCGGAGCCTTGGCCTTCTCAACACGCTTTTGCTGCTGACCAGCAGTCTCCTTGTCGCACAGGCCGTCGCGGCGGTTCGCCGGGACGACGACAAGGCGCGACCGCTGCTGCTGGGCGCGATCCTGCTCGGCAGCGGCTTCGTCATCGTCAAGGCGTTCGAATATTCAGCGAAGATCGCACAGGGCTTCACGCTCAACAGCAACAGTTTTTCGATCTATTATTATATGTTTACCGGCATCCATCTGGTGCATGTGCTGATCGGATTGGGGGTGCTGTGCTTTACCCTGTCGCGCTTCGACCGGACCGGCCGGATGCAGGGCGGCGTCGCCCTGATCGAGGGGAGCGGTGCCTTCTGGCATCTGGTGGACCTGCTCTGGATCATCCTCTTCGCCCTGCTCTATCTGCTTTAGGGAATCCGTTTCATGGCCATGATCTGGCGTAGCCGCATCACACTGGTCTGGGCGACGTTGATCGCCGCGACCTTTCTGTCGTTCGAGACGATGGCATTGGGCAACGCCTTTCTGCTTCGTTCCGTGATCCTCGTCATCGCCTTCACGAAGGTTCTGCTCGTCGGGCGCGAGTTCATGGAGTTGCGGCACGCGCCGCACTGGCTGCTCTGGGGATTTCAGGCTTGGGCGGTCCTGACCTGCGCGGTCCTGATCGCCCTGTTCCATGCCTGACGCGAGATTGCAGCGGGGAGACGCAATCAGGCCGGCACTTCCGTCCCGCCTGCCGCGGCTTCGTCTATGCCCATCTTGCGCGTAAGGTCCGCCATATCGAGATATTCGCGCCAGCGTGAAATCAGCCCGGCACCGTCAAACTCATAGATGGCGACCATCTGATGCGGACAGGGCCGTCCCATGATGATGGCGGTATCGGACCTCTCCTGCATCACCATCCGATCGCTGGAGAGGATGTTCACCTCGTTGCATTTATTGTTGGTGGCGAAGGCCATTTGCCGCTCAATCTCTGCGCGCAACGCCGCCTTGCCCTTCACGACGGGACCGCCGGGAACCCAGAGCTGCCATTCGGCATCCTCCGCCATCATCGACAGGATCTTCTCGACGTCCGGTCTGCTGGCATCGCTGCCGTCGCCCCAGGCATCGCAAAATTCCCGTACCTTCTGTTCCAGTTCGACGCCCATCATCCTCTCCTCTTCTGTTTTCCTCAAATCTGGGATTGCTGCATTCAGCCTCGGGAAAGCGCCCGCGTCACGCTGATGAACGGCACGGTGCAGCTCTGACCGCCATCGACAGGATACAGCATGCCGTTGACGTAGCGGGACTCGTCGGACGCAAGGAAAAGCGCCATGGCCGCAATGTCTTCCGGCTCGCCGATAAAGGGGGTGTTGAGTACCTCCAGAAACAGTCGGTCCATTTCCGGCGTGGACCATTGCAGTTTGGCGGGCGTCTGCGTCGGACCGGGAAGGATCGCATTGCTGCGGATGCCCTGTTTGCCATAGGTGGCGGCGATCGCCTGCACGAACCAGTTGAGTGCGGCTTTGGACGATCCATAGCTGTAGGCGGTAATATCCCCACCCATGGAACTGCCGGACGAGGTGGAGATGATCGACCCCACCCCGCGCTCCAGCATGTGCGGAATGACGAGCTTGCTCGCCAGAACCGCGCCCAATACGTTGACCCGCACATTGGCAAGGAAGATGTCGGGGTCGAAAGCCAGGAAATCCATGTCACGCATGGCGTGGTCCTGATTGACATAAAGGGCATTGTTGAAGAGCACGTCGATGCGGCCGAAGTCCGCGACGGTCTGGCCGATCATATGTTCCAGATCGGCCTGTTCGCTGACGTCAACGGTCATCGCGCGCGCCAATCCGCCGGCGTCGACAATGGCCTGCGCGGTCGCCTCAGACGCTTCGGCACGAATGTCCGCGACGATCACCGTCGCGCCTTCCCGTGCGAACATCAACGCGCTGGCTCGTCCGATGCCGCTCCCGCTTCCGGTGATGATGCAAATCTTTTCTGCAAGGCGGGCCATGCTGCTTCCTCTCCCTTTTGGTTCATTGCCGATGCCGCGGACCGGGCGCCCCGCTCAGCGGAGATCGCGTTTCAAGCCGGCTTCCTGATGGACAGGATCAGGATGAAGGCACGGCTACGCTGCGGATCTGCCTCGACCCGATCCGCCACACGCTGCACCAGACTGGCCAGCAACGCTGCCTGATCGCGGGACGCATCGACGCGTGCAAGGAAGTTGGGGCCGTTGGCCGCGCCCATCATGGCCGCCCACTGCCGCCCCAGTTCGGCCGCATCGCCGGTCTGTTGATAGCCCTCCCAATAGGGATCGGGGGACGGGATCGCGGCCAGATGCTCCAGCACCAGATCGGGCACCAGCCCGGCATCGAAAGGCGCCCTCACCTGATCCAGCGAGCGGCCCGCCGAGGGCGCTGTCATCTTCAGCGTTTCGTCGGCGCTGAGCAGTCCTTCGCCTTCCATGTCGACGATCGATTGCCAGAAATTCCCGGCCATCCATTCGAATCCGTGGCTGTCGGGTCCCCGGCCCATGAACTGGCAGATCAGGCGCCCCCCCGGCCGCAACTCGATGGCGCGCGCCTTCAGGAAGGAAAGCCAGTCCTCCGCCAGCACCGCGTCGACGGCGGCACGCGCCTGCGCGGACCGGCTGAAGATCGCCCAGCCATGATCCGCGACGTCGACCGGATTGCGGCTCATCCAGTGCAGCGCATTGGAAGACCAACTCAGATCCACGCTGCCGGGTGGCAGAATCGCATCGAAATAGGATCGGCCTATGGCGGAAGGAAAGACGCCCTGCCGGCCGTTAAGATAGCTGGCCGGGTCCTGATCCAGCAAGCCGAACAGCGACGTGAAATCGTTGGAGGGCAGGTCCGTATGCACGATCTGAACCGGCCGCTGCGCATTTTTCGCACGAACCAGATCGATGGCCGTCGCCATCGGCGCCATCGAATTACGTCCCTGCGATGCGCCATAGTCGACAATAGTGACAGGACCGGCGGAGGCATCGCCAATGGCCCGCGCCGCCTCCTCCAGCAGGGGGAGCGCGGATTGCAGATTGGCCTGTTGCAGGCCCGAATGCCGGTTGTAAAGCCCGCCCCCCGCCATGGCCGCGACAGCGGTGGAATCAGCCATAAAATGTCTCCGCTATACGCTGCGTGTAGATCGCGCTTTTTTCGGGCGACAGGCCATAATGAGGGATGACCGGCGTAATCGCGTCGGCCAGCGCGGCGCGCCGCGCAACCCGGACCCGCACTTCATCGGCCGTTCCGACCACGGCGATGCTTTCCACCATGGCGTCGGTGCAGGCAGCCGCCATCCCCGCCATGTCCCCCTGCGCGAAGGCGGCCTGAATCGCCGATGCCTCGCGGCCGAAACCGATTTCCTCGAAATAGCGCAGATATTGGGGCGACTGGCTGTAATAAGCCACAGTCCCCCGGCAATCCTCGATCGCCTCTCGCCTGTCGTCAGAAATCGCCGTGAATATCGAAATGTTGAGCGAGAAGTCCTTGCGCGCCCGGCCGGCCCGATCCAGCCCAGCCTTCATATGGGCGGCCACTTCCCGCTCAATCCAGGCATCGTTCCACAGGGGGTGCCCAAGCAGCCCGTCGGCAATTTCCGCCGCCTGCGCGCAGGCCTTCTGGAACACCGCCGGCAGCACGATGGGAATGTCGCCGCGCACCGGCTTGTGCAGCAAGCGGAAGTGCGAAAGGTCGAGACGGTGATAGTCTCCCGCCAGTTCGGTCAGCTCGCCTGTATGCCCGCGGGCCACGACAGCGCGGATCATGCCCACGATCTCGCGCATATGGGCGAGCGGCTTGCCATAGGCGCTGCCGAATGATCCCTCGATCTGGCTCTGCGCGCTCGACCCCAGCCCCAGCACCATCCGGCCGTTGCTGATGAGGTCCAGGTCGATGGCGCTGCACGCGGTTTCCAGCGGACTGCGCACGAACGCCAGCGCGATGCCGGTCCCCAGCTTGATGCGCTGCGTGGCGGGCGCGACGGCGGCCAGCGTCGTGAAGGGCGCGCCGAACATTTGCGGCGCCCAGACCCCTTCCACGCCCGCCGCTTCATAACTCTGTGCCAGCGCCGACAGATTGGCCCCCGGCATCGGGACGATCTGCGCCCAGACAGCCTTGCGATCGGTCATAGCATCCCCCTTCAAAAGCCGCTTGTGTCGAAATAGTCGCGCCAGGCGACGATATGGGGGCCGTCCATTTCCAGGGCGCCCATCAGCCGCAGCGAGAGCATTTCCTGCCCATCCGGCCCATAGAAAATATCGCTGCGCTCGGTCAGGACGATATTACCTGCGGCGGCCGCATGATGGACCATGACCGCGCAGCGTTCGAACGGAATCCGGCCCAGAAAGCCGTCGATGAACTGCCTCGCCTGATCGACCCCGACGGTTGTCGCCACGCCGACATTTTCCCAGCGCGTCTCCGCCGTAAACCGGCGCTCCATGGCGGACAGCATGTCTTCGCGCGAGCCGCTGCTTTCCCGAAAAAACGCCAATACTTCGTCCAGTGGACCGGGCATGTCACCCCCTGCTCCTGTGTTGCGCCGGCATCATGGCGCGGGGAGTCCGCCTTCTGCCCTGCCGAAAGATAGCAGCCTTGTTTTGGCAGGGGGATCGGCACACCATCGGTCGGAAAGGTCATGCTGAGAATAGTATGTCCTACCCATAACAGTGAATCGAGCGGCCAAATATCGGGCGTCGCCTATACTTCCCGGCAAAGCTGAGAGGAGTTTTCACTGATGAGCGCCGTTGACGAATTGATCGCCCTTGCCCGGTCGCCCGATCCGTTCCGAAATGCCCCGGACAATCTGGCCGAACTGCAACTGGAAGCGGCTCGCGAGCGCTTCGCGGAGCGGCGCCAGCAGATCCGGGTGCTCGACAAGCGGGCGAAAGAAGCCGGTATCGACAGCATCGACAGCCTGGCCGACCTCGTCCCGCTCCTGTTCGCCCACACCAATTATAAAAGCTATCCTGAGGCTTTTGTCGACAATGGCCAGTGGAAGCATATGAACATGTGGCTCGGCACGCTGAGCAGCTATCCGACGGACAATATCGACGTTGCGGATGTGCGCGACATTGACGAATGGCTGGACCGCGCCAAGTCTGCGGGCCACCATGTCTTCGCGTCGAGCGGGACGTCGGGCAAATCCTCCTTCCTCAACCAGTCGACGCAGGACCGCAACCTGTCGCTCGCCGCCTGTCTGGCGGCGGCCGACCTGTCGACACCGGCCTATGTGCCCGATCACGGCCGCTCGGTCTTCACCATGATGCCGCCGCGCGGCACCCACAAGATGATCGAATTCTGCAATGTCCATTTCCCGCGCTGGGCTGCGCCCGGCGAATTTCATCGCCTGAGCGAATATCCGATGCGCGCCTTCGACGCCATGCGCCCCGCGCAGCTGCGCCGCCTGCTGGCTGCCGGCAAGGTCGGTCCCGGCGAGATCGCCGCCTATGAGGCGGAGGTCGAGGCCCGCCAGCAGACGCGGGCAGGCGAGTTCGACGCATGGATGGACCTGCTTGTCAGCCGCCGGGATCGCCCGCTCTATATCGGCGTCATGTATGGCGTCGCCTGGCAGATCGTGCAGGCTCTACGCGCGCGCGGGATCAGGGACGGCGATTTCCATCCCGACACGCTGATGAGCTTTGGCGGCGGCACCAAGGGAGCGGCTGTCCCGGCCGACTATAAGGAACAAATTATGGGCTTTTTCGGCGTCACGCCGGACCGCATCACCAGTTCCTATGCGATGGTCGAAATGAGCGGCTTCTGCGCCAAGATCCAGCCGACCGAATCCTATGCGGTGCCGCCATGGATCATCCCGCTCATCCTCGACAAGCCGGGCGAAAAGCTGCTGGGCACGACGAAGGATGTTGGCCGGATCGAAGGCCGCATGGCGTTTTTCGACATATTGGCGGACGGCCGCTGGGGCGGCATCATTTCCGGCGACAAGGTGCAGGTGGAGTTCGGCTCCGGCCTGGAAGGCGTGAAGACGCCGGTCGTTCACGCGATCGCCCGTTACGCCGATCTGGAAGAAGGTGAGGACAAGCTCAGCTGCGCCGGATCGATCGATTCCTATGTGCGCGGATCGATTACCGCACCCCAGCCGGTAGCGGCCTGAACGACAGGAGGGAGACATGCTGCATGAAATCATCGCCGATAATGACCGGCTGCTCGTTCCCCATGTGATCAAGGGCGTGGTCCAGCTCGACGCCGCCGTCGAGCACCGTTCGCGGGCCAGCGGCACGACGGTCATGACCCCTTCGATCGATCTGGACTCGTTGATCTGGCCGCGAAGCCAGCCCGGCCCCGCCTTCGACACGCCGCTTGCGGAGATCGTGGATTTCCTCGTCGAAGTCGGCAAGGCGCTCGATTTCGACCGGAACATCTATCTTCAGGAAGCCGCGGCCTATAATCTGCGCTGCAACACTCTTGGCGCGCGCATCCTGGAGAATTGCTACCGCGATATCGCCTGGTTCTTCACCCGCGAGGCGGTCGAGGCGGAAGCCGAACAGTCGCTGGGATCGCTCGACGTGCTGGATGGGTGGGCGCGGCGCGACATTCAGGGCACGGCCTTCGACATCCGCGCCTTCCCGCCGCGCATGGTGCATGTTCTGGCCGGCAACGCCCCGATCGTGCCGCCGGTCACGATTGTCCGAGGGGCGATCAGCAAGGGCGTCCACCTGCTCAAAATGCCGTCCAACGACATGTTCACGGCGACCGCCCTGCTGCGGACGATGGCGGATGTCGGCCCCAACCATCCAGTGACGCGCTCCTTCTCCGCCGCTTACTGGCGCGGCGGCGATGCCAACATCGAAAATCACATCCTGCGCTCGCAATATTTCGACAAGCTCGCCGTCTGGGGTGGCGAGGCGGCGGTACGCCACGCCATGCAATATGCCGCGCCGGGCTTCGAGATCATGTCCTTCGATCCCAAGGTCTCGATTTCGCTGATCGGCCGCGAAGCCTTTGATGACGTCCCCCTCGCGACCATTGCCGAACGGAGCGCGGCCGACATCATCGCCTTCAATCAGGATGCATGCAGCTGCGCCCGTTTCCAGTTTGTTGAAGGATCGGGCGAGCAGGTCGACCGCTATTGCGAAGCGCTGGTGGAGGCGATGGGCAAGGATATCCGCTATGGCGCCGGCCCCGACGGCCCGCTGCCGCCCGCCATGCTGATCGACGAACTGGACATGCTGGGCAATCTGGAGCCGGTCTACCGCCTGTTCGGACGCCCCGACGGCCGGGGCATGGTCATCCGCTCCAGCGAACCGGTGTCGTTCAATCCCGGCGGAAAGCTCGTCAATGTCGTCGCGGTCGACCGGCTTGCCGACGCGATCCAGCATGTCACCGTCGCCACCCAGTCGGTCGGCGTCTATCCCCCCTCCCGCATTGCCGAGGTGCGCGATGGGCTTTCCTCGGCGGGCGCCCAGCGTATCGTCGGTCTCGGCAACATCAACAACGGAAAATTCGGCGGCCTGCCGCACGATGGGGGATGGCCGGTGCACAAGATGATGCACTGGGTCGTCACCGAAGCAGCGAAAGATTGAAAACGACCATGACACAGACGAACATTCAGACGCTGTCGCTCGACAGCTATCGCCTGCTCGGCCGCTCGGGCCTGCGGGTTTCCCCGCTGGCGCTCGGTACCATGACCTTTGGCGAGGAATGGGGCGCGGACGAGCAGGAATCCCGCCGGATTTTCGACAGCTATGTCGACCAGGGCGGCAATTTCATCGACACGGCGGGCTATTATGCCGACGGCGCGTCAGAAATACTGACCGGCAAGTTCGCGGAAGCCAAGCGCGAACGGCTGGTCCTGTCGACCAAATATTCGCTGACCCGATCGGTCGGCGATCCCAATGCCGCAGGCAACAGCCGCCGGAACATGATGCAGACGGTCGAAACCAGCCTCAAACGCCTGCGCACGGACCGGATCGATCTGCTCTTCCTGCACGCCTGGGACGATACGACGCCCGCGGATGAGATCATGCGCGCGTTCGACGACCTCGTGACGCAGGGCAAGATCCTCTATCTGGGCCTGTCGGACACGCCTGCATGGCAGATGGCCCGGCTGCAAACCGTGGCGGAATTGCGGGGATGGTCCCAGTTGGCGGCCTTGCAGGTCGAATATAATCTGGTCGAGCGCACGGCGGAACGCGAACTCATCCCCGCCGCCAAGGCGCTGGGTATCGGCGTCATGCCCTGGTCGCCGCTGGCGAGCGGCATGCTGTCGGGCAAATATGCAACCGGCGGCAGCGCCCATGCCGGCGAGGCCGGCGGTCGCGGTGCCCTGCTCGAAGCGGCAGGCCGTGTTGACGCGCGCGTGGTCACCATCGCCGACGCGGTGAAGGGCATCGCCGACGAGATGGGCGTCACCTCGGCTCAGGTGGCGATCGCCTGGACCCTCGCCAATCCGGCGGTCGTCTCGCCGCTGGTGGGCGCACGGACGATGCGGCAATATGAGGATAATGTCGCCGCACTTGGCGTCACGCTGGAGCCCGCGCAATTGGAACGTCTGGATGCGTTGAGCCGCACGCCGCTCGGTTTTCCGCATGATTTCCTCGCCTCACCCTTCATCCGCCATGGACTGACGGGCGGCACGACCATCCAGCCACGCGCCTGATCAGGCAGCGCGGATCAGCCTTCCGGGACGCGCGCCAGTATCGGCGCCGTCCCGCCGGGTGATCACGCCGCTGACCATCGTGGCGCGATAGCCGGTGGCCTGCTGCGCCAGACGGCGCCCACCGCCGGGCAGGTCATGGACGACATGGGGGGCATGCAACCTCAGCGCGCCATGATCGATCAGGTTGATGTCGGCCTTCATCCCCGGCTTCAGCCGCCCCCTGTCCCGCAGCCCCAGGAAATCGGCGTTGTTCGCGCTCAGCGCCTTGACTGCCGCAGGGATCGTCAGTTGCTCGCCGGCCCGATCGCGGGTCCAGTAGGACAGCATCGTCGTCGGATAGCTGGCATCGCAGATGATGCCATAATGCGCGCCGCCATCACCCAGTCCGACGATGCTGTAGGGATCGCGCATCATTGCGAGCGCAGGGTCCAGCGACTTTTCCGCATAATTGGAAAAGGGCATCAGGATCAGCGCATGGCCCTCCTGCTCCAGCATCAGATCATAGACCAGTTCGACAGGACCGACGCGGCGCTTTGCGGCCAGCGCGGCGATGCTCCGGTCCGGTGAAGGTTCATAGTCCGGCTCGGCTCCGAGCGGATAGATATTGTCCCATGTGCGCAGCAAGCGATGCAGCGGCGTCGGCGTCTCATCCGGCTCCTCCGCGATCAGTCGCGCGCGGAAGGCGGGATCGCGCATGATGGCGACCTTTTCAGCCAGCGGTCGGTCCGCAATCGCACGATAGCTTGCACAATGGCTGAACGCGTTGGCCGACGTCGACAGGCCGCACATCGCGCCCATCGGCCGGGGAAAAACCTGCGCCAGCACCGGCGCCGCGCTGGTGCGATTATGCTCGGCCAGCGCATCCATGGTGCGCCGCCAGCCCTGCGGATCGGTCGACCATTGGGCGAGCGAATAGGTCAGCGGACGCCCCGAGGCGCTGGCCATGCGCTTCATCAGATCGATGTCGCTGTCCCAGTCGGCGGTATCGAGATTCGGGATCATCTGAAGCACGCCGCGCCCCGCATCACCCACCGATCGGGCGATCGCCACCAGTTCATCGCTTTCCGCCTGAAAGGACGGGATGAAAGCGCCATCGCCGCGCCGATGCACCAGCGAACGCGATGTCGCGAAACCAAGCGCGCCGGCCGCCATCCCCTCCGCCACGAGCTGCGCCATCCGCGCGACATCCGCCGCGGTCGCCGGCTCGCGGTCCAGCCCGCGCTGGCCCATCGCATAGACCCGCAGGGGCGAATGGGGAATATAGGCACCCACATCCGCGTCCCAGGCGCGCGCCTCGAGCGATCGCAGATAATCCGGGAAGCTCTCCCAATTCCAGGGCAGGCCCTTCGCCATCACCGCTTCGGGAATGTCCTCCACGCCCTCCATGACATTGACCAGCGCCTCGCGGTCCTCCGGCCGGCACGGCGCGAAACCGACGCCGCAATTGCCGATGACGACGGTGGTGACGCCATGTTCGGCGGAAGGCACCAGACTGTCCGACCAGGTGACCTGCCCGTCATAATGGGTATGAACATCGACGAAGCCAGGCGTGACGAGGAGGCCACGGGCATCGATCTCCTCGCGGCCTTGACCGACATCAGCACCGATCGCCGCGATACGGCCGTCGGCAATGGCGATGTCCGCCTCGAACGGATCGCCGCCTTGCCCGTCGACGATCGTTCCGCCCCGGATCACCAGATCAGCTTCCACCATGTCCTTGGCTCCCCTCAGCCTGCCAGCGCGGCCAGCATCTCGCCGGATGCCTGTTCTTCGGTCACCCACTTCAGCATGCGGCGCACCGGCTCGATCGCATCCTGCCTTTCCATATTATGCTGCATCGTCGCCGCTCCGCCCAGCGACACGATCCGCTGCGCGCCCTGGAAAGCGAGGCGGTCGCGCAGCTCGTCCTTGAGGCTTTCGGGAAAGATGCCGATCGTCTGGGTATAGGCGTTGACTGCGCTGACGGCCGTTTCCCTGCTGTCGATGGGCACGATATTGCCCACCCGGCAGGCGAGCGTGCGGGAAAAGTCGACCGGATAATCCTCCTGGCTGACGATCACCGCGCCCTCGTTGGTCC
Source organism: Sphingobium sp. PNB (assembly GCF_019873065.1). Taxonomy (NCBI): domain Bacteria; kingdom Pseudomonadati; phylum Pseudomonadota; class Alphaproteobacteria; order Sphingomonadales; family Sphingobiaceae; genus Sphingobium; species Sphingobium sp. PNB. Next base: position 46,145 of record NZ_JAINEZ010000020.1, on the reverse strand, counting down.
GACCGCCGAAGATGCGATAATCTTCGTCATTGAGGCGGATGCCGTCGATCTCGGCCTTGAGCGCGCCGTCGAATGCCTTGTGCGGCGTGCTCAGATGATCGGGCAGACGCTGGAGTGCATCGAAGGTCATCTGCCCCAGCCGATTGGCGCGCTCCAGCCCGGCTTCGTCCGTGCCGCATTCGACATAGATGACGCGCGCGGACACGCAGCCTTCCTGATTCTGGGCGCCGATGTCGAGCGCCAGACGGCGCGCCACCTGACCCAGCGTCGCTTCATCGGCGAAGGCTTCGCGACCGATGATCGTTCCCGACAGCTTGGGGTCCTGGGTGATGAGGTCGATGCCCGGTTGCAGATAGCGGGTGATATGCTTGACCGAATCGAACCCACCCCAGGCGACGATCTTTTCGATGCCACGCGGATCATAAATCGCCGATTCCACCTGATCGTCGCCGCCCTTCCAATAGGCGACGGAGACATGTTTCGACAGCGGATGGTCAGGGTCCATCTCGACCATGGTTCGCACCAGCGCGGCCGCCGTCAGCGGATCGTTGGACGGCAGCTTGATGATCGCGTCCGATCGGGTCAGCGCATTGCGGATCACCGTCAGGATCGACACGATGGGCGCATTGCCGGCAATGACATGCACGGTCCGCGCACCGAAGGCGCGCGTGCGGGCGGTCAGGCCCGGAAATCTGCCAGCCCCCTGATCCACCCAACCTTCCAGATAGTCGACGCCGCAGGAGCGCTCCATCATCCGCCGCATTTCGGTGCGATCGAAGGCGGCGCCGATATGCTGGAAGTGGACGCGCAATATGCTCTCCGACAGGCCGGAGGTCAGGCAGGACAGGCGAAACGCTTCCTGCAAATGCCGGTTCTGCCCGAAATCCAGCCGCTCCCCCAGGGCGACGAGGAAATCCAGTATCTCATCGAAGCTGAGCGAATAAAGGTCGGCCATGGCCGAGGGGGTGCGCAGGGGCAGGCGCGCGACATGCTTGGCGATGTCGGGCGCCGAGAAGCTGACGCCACCCCGGCGGCCGCCATAATCGACTTCAGCATCATCGATAATCTGACCCCGGATGATCAGAGGAACGCGGAATTGATCAGTCATGGCTCTACTCACATCGACAGTTCGGCAAGAAATTCGAGGGCGCGATCATGCGCTTCGGGGGCGCCGGCGCAGACGATGCGATCATCGCCGCCTTCCTTCTCGCTGTAGCGGCGAACCGGCGGAATGACGTGCGGCCCGGTGCGGCCACAGGCGCAGGGTTTTTCCCAGCCCGCCAGCGTGATCTCATCCCCCGTCACCAGCCCGGCCCAATAGGTGTTGGGCATCAGGTCGAACGAGGCAAAGCGGCCGGTCAGGCCGTCCTTGCGCGGCAAAGGCTTGCCGGTCGCCGGGTCGAGCAGGAACGGGATCTGGATCGGCGGGATGTGATAATGGCCATGCTCGCACATCATCGACAGACCCATCTGTTCGGACGTGGCGTACATTTCATAGATGGTATCGAAACCCAGAAACTCGAGTACGCGCTTGCGCCAGTCGTCGGGCAGTTCCTTGCCCTTCTTGCCACCGCCGGTCAGCAGCACGCTGCCCTTGCCGAAGACATTCTTGAGGCCGCGCTTCAGCCCCTCCTCCGCCCAGTCGTAGAGGATCGCCCACATCGCCGTCACATAGACGTCGCGCCCGCCGAAGCGCCGCTGCGCCTCGCTGAAGAAATGCTTGAGGTCGTCGGGCCGGCGGCGCTCCAGTTCCAGCAGAGCCTCCCGCCGTTCCAGCAGGACTGGCGGAATGTCGATCATGCCGGCCTCACCCCGCGCCTCCGCCGCGCGCAGGCGGCCGCCAAGCGAGGCGATGTCCGCGCTGAAGCGGGCGTCGGGGTAGAGGAACAGGGTGTTTTCCTCGCCCTTGGCATAAAGATCGACCTGGATGCCATTGCCGCGCTGCATCGCCGCGGCGCCATAGCGATAGCCCGGAATGATGATCGGCATCCCGTCCTTCAATATGTCCGGGCCGCGATCCGGCCACCAGTCGCGGATGACGACCGCCGAATGGACGATCGTCTCGCGCCACTGTTTCTTGGTGCGGGGGACGAAGCTCAGCTTGCCGGTCGTGCCCGACGTATGCTGGATAGTGAGGTCGGTTTCCGCGTCGAGCAGGTCGATCCAGTCGTCGATCGTCTCGATACCGCTGGCATCGACATGGGAAATGTCGCTGGTCGTCAGGCCCGCAAGCCATTTGGTCAGCTTGTCGAAGCGGCTGCGCTCCAGATAGCTGATCGGATAGGATTTGTAGACGGTATGCGGAAACAGCAGCGGCGCCAGATCGTCGATCGTCTCGATCGTGTCGATGCCCTGCTCGCGCGCCAGCTTGTCCAGCACCGACAGGCCAGGACGAAGTTCGGCAAAGCGTTTGCGCGCGCCCTCCAGATGCAGCCTGTCGAGCTCGTCGCGGCTGAGCGTGAAGGCCTGCGCATAGGGCGCGTCGTGGAAACTGGTGGGATCGGCGATCAGTCGATCGAGATAGCTGGTCATGGAGAGAATCCGCCTTTCTGTCGGAGACGGATTGTGGCGGCGACAACGCAATCCCCGCAATGCCGATGCCTACAGCCGGAACGCCCAAACATCGTCAGGCGGACATGAAGCGCATGGGTTCGGGCCGGCAGGGCCGCCGCAGCATTGCGCTGCCATCGCGGCCGCAGCATGGTGCAGGGGACGTGGCCGCTTGGCGCCCGCGAAAGGCGGGGCCTGCGGCCAATGCCATCTCTATGCAGACAAGGAGGATGAACCGATGGGACTGAGCGTAGAGGACCGGCTCGACATTTACGATCTGTTCGCGCGCTATTGCCAATATGTGGATAACGGCAGGGCGGCCGAATGGGTGAACCTATTCGCAGAGGATGGCTGCTTCGAGATTATCGGCCAGATGACCCTCCAGGGTGCAAGGCAACTGGGCGGAATGCCCGCGATGCTCGCGGAAAGGAGCGGCGGCAAATGGCGCCACCAGATCACCGACATCATGATCGACGCAAGCCCATCCGATGACGCCGCCCATGTCGGCGCCTCCGGCCTCGTGACGGACTGGAACGATGGCGGCCGGGCCATCATGTTCGCCAATTATCAAGGCGCGCTGAGCAAAATCGACGGACGCTGGAGGATCGCCAGATTGACCGCAGCCATGTTGACGGACTGAACGGCAAAAGCAGCCTATCGACCGGCGCCGCGTTCTTCCCGAAATTCGCGTGGAGTCATGCCGGTGGCCTTGCGGAAAGCGGCGGAAAAGGCTGCGGCGCTCTGGAAGCCGCAATTGCCGGCAATCACCTTGATCAGCACATCGTCCCGCGCGAGCTGTTGCTGCGCATGGGCGATCCTGCGACCGGCGATATAATCGGACAGGGTAGTGCCGGTGGTCGCTTTGAACGTCCGGATCAGGTGCCGGGGGCTGGTGCGAATTTCCGCCGCAAGGTCCGCGACCGACAAATCTCCTGACAGTTCGGCTTCGATCCTGTCCTTGATCCGGCGCAACCGCCAGCCCGGCATTTGTCCATAGCCGCTGCGGTCGTCCTCCGGGGCCTGCCGGAAATGCCGGCACAGCTCGACGACCAGCAGCAGAGCCATGCTCTCCAGCACTATGTCCTGTCCGAAACCGGGGTTGCGCAACTCTTCCAGCAGGCGCGCAAGCCCCTGACGCACCCGACCGATCTGCACATCGTGGCAGGGCGTCAAATCAGCCAAACTGTCATCCTCGAACAGTTGCATCGCCCGTTCATTTTCAAATGTCAGGCACAGCAGGCTGTGTTCGCCCGGTTCGCTCAACGCCGAAAAGGCGCCGCCCTTGGGCAGGAAAACAATATCGCCCGGCGGGTCGGCAAGCCGGCGGTCGGCGCTGAAAAAGCGCGAATTGGTACAGCGCGGACCGATGGAAAAGTCCAGATAATAGGAATCGGGCTGGTAAACCGCGCGGCTGCTCTGGGTCCAGCCGAAGTGCCGAATGTCGGCAAAAATTCCGTTGGCGTGAACTTGTCGTTCGACATGAAAATGCGACGCCGTGCGCGGCGCGCACAGGGGCAGATCAGTGCCGATTGCATTCTGCATCCTCAACCTCCTTGCCATCGGTCGAGTCTGGTCCCGACCTGGAAGGGCCGGGCTATTATTTGCCAGTTGGCCGCGGATGGCAAGTCAGGGTTGATCATGATCGTTCACATCGGCCAACATCCATCGGCCCGCCAGCGCGAACAGGCCGGCGGCAAGGATGAAGAAGCAGGATCCGAAGCTGAGCGACAAGCGCAACCCCTGCGCGCTGGCGGCCTCACAGGCCGCGACCGGCCGCTTTACGCAGTCGGCGAGGCTGAGGCCTGCGGACACCCGTGCGGCTTCCCCCAATATGTCGCTGACAAGGCCGATCAGCGGCGGCCCCAGACCATAGCCCAACAGGGAACTTGTGGCGATGATGATGGCCGACGCCGTGGCCCGCATATGCGGGGGCGCGACGTCCTGCCCGTGCGCATACATGGCGGGCATGTAGAAATGCTGCCCCATCGAGGCGAACACCATCAGCGCGACGGCAAGACCGACCGTCGGCAGTTGGAAAGCGACGGCATAGAGCGACCCGCACCAGAGCAAGCCGACGGACGGCAGCCACGCCTTGATCCGTGGATAGCGCCGCCTTCCGAAATCCATCAACGGTCCGCCGATAAGCGTGAAGATAATGCCCACGCCCCCGATCACCAGCCCCATCAGCAGCGATGCGGTTGCCAGGGATAGGCCATGTCCGCGCATGAGGAAGGACACCATATATTGTTGGTTGGCATAGCTGCCGATCCCGGCAATGCCACCCGCGATCGCCACCAGGGCAAAGCTGCGCCGGACGAGCAACTGGCGGACCGTAGCGATGAAAGATGCCGCATGGACGGCACGCGGCTGGCTCCGCTGCGGTTCCGGCACTGTGGCGCGAAACAGCAGGGCCAGGACTATGCCGGCCATCCCGCAGAGGAGGAAGGCTGTGCGCCAGCCATAGGCGGCAATGAGAGCGCCCCCGGCCACTGCGGCGACAATGGCGCCGACCGGGCCGGCCACCCCGAAAATGGCAATGACAGTCGTCCGGCGCTGTGCGGGGAATGCATCGGAAATCAGGGAGTGGGACGCTGGTGTGCATCCCGCTTCGCCGATGCTGACGGCGGCTCTCCCGACAAGCATCTGGAGGAAATTGGCCGCTATCCCGCAAAAGCCCGTCATGACGCTCCACAGCATCAGCGAAAAGGCAATGATCCCGACCCGTCGGCCACGGTCCGCCGCCCGTGCGATCGGGAAGCTGAAAAGCGTATAGAGTATGGCGAAAGCCGGTCCGCCAATCAGGCCCAGTTGAAAATCGCTGAGGTGCAGGTCAACCTTGATCATTTCCTGCGCGACCGAAAACAGCAGGCGATCGATATAATTCAGACAATTCAGAAGAAACAGCGCGACAATTGTCCAGGACAAAAGCGATCGACTGTTCGCCGAAGACGTCATTTCATAGGGTGTGGCCCGCTGCGTAGCATCCATGGATGAAGGATTGTGCATCACTCGTCCAAATCCGTTATAACGACCTTCCTGAGGACTATGCCAATGCAGCGTCGCATGCCGCCGTCAGCACTATCGCCGGCAGGACAGATGTCGCGCTGTGGACATATTCGCCCGGTGCCGCTGGGGGTGGATCAAGGATTTGTCGAACTGCCCGTCACAGGCAGCGACGCCGTTTCCCACCATATCGCTTGCCACAATATTCATCCAGATCGCGCATGTCCTTTGCCGCGGCCACCGCCTGCCCCCGATCACAGGGCAATTCCTTTTCGATATAGGAACGCGCTTCCACTCGCTCGCACAATTCTTCGATATCGCACCGCGAAAGAATGTTCTTTTCCCGCAAGTAACAGATCAGGCTTTGCAATATCACCAAAGCCTTGTCTCCATTATCGACCGATTGATTGACATCCATTCCACGATCCTGAATTTTCGCAATAATGGAATAATTGCGCATCTCTTCATCTGGCAGTTACACAGAAAAAGGGCCATCAGCCCCCTGACGAAAGATAGGGTTCCGTCCCCTACGAGTAGATTGCGATGACCGGATCATATCGGTCAGGTGAGGCGGACATCGCCGCCTCACCTGATCGGCGCTTATGTCAAAAACGGTAAGAGACCGTTGCCCCCCATGTGCGCGGCGCCGCGGTAAAACCGATCGCGGTACCGAACGTGCCATAGCCGTTGAAGATGGCGTTGTAATATTTCTCCCGGGTCAAGTTACGCCCCCACAGGGTGAACTCCATGCCGTCCTCCAGCTTGAAGCTGAGACTGCCGTTCAACACGCCATAGGCCTTGAGCCGGCTGAAGCTGTTCTGCGTGTTGATAAAGCTGACAGCCGCGGCGCGCTCTGCGGCGTCGTTGACACCGTCGTTAAGCGCCGGAGCCGTCAGATCAGCGGTGGCATAGTCCTGATAGACGGCTGAGGTATAGGCATAGTCGGCATGCAACGCGATTTCGCCGCCTCTGACTGGAATGCGCTGTGTGGCGCCGACGTTCCAGGTCCATCTGGGCGCGCGCGGAACAATTTCACCGCTCCGATCAACCGTGCCGCCCAGCCCTGCCGCAGTGAATGATCCCGCGGCATATTTCGCCTTCAGCCAGGATATGGCACCGCTGACTTCCATGCCCTGCCAGGGAATGAGAGTGCCTTCGAACTCGACGCCATAAGCTCTCACATCGCCCGCATTCTGAACAAACTGCGTCAGATTGCCGCCGACCAGAGCATTGACGATATTCTGCGCACCGTTCCGCCAGATATAGAAGCCTGCAAGGTTGGTCCGCAAATGCCTGTCGAGAAAGTCGCCCTTGAACCCGATTTCGGCATCCTTGACCTTTTCCGGCGCAAAGGAACTGGCGTCGGGCGGAGTCGGCCGTGAATTAAGACCGCCAGCCAATGCGGCACCGCCCGTCTTCGCATAGACGAATTTGCCATTCCCCAGTTCATAGTCGATGCTGACCAGCCATGCGGGATAATCAAATTTGGCGGCCACGGGGTCCGTACAATTGGGGCCGGGCGGGACGAGATTGGCGTTGGCGCCCACGGCGCACAGACCCGTCGGCGGAAGCGTGATCAACCGGCCGTTCGACACGAACGAACCGGAAAAGCCTGGTATCCCACCAATATAGCCCATGCGGTTGATAGAGCGTTTGTCCCAAGTATAGCGAAATCCGCCCGTCACCCGCAACCGTTCGGTGAGGTTGTAATTGGCTTGGGCGAACAAGGCCTTGGACTCTGATTTATAGGTGGCGAGATTGGTGTTGGCGGGCGCAAGGTTGAATCCGAAATCGGTGTCCTGGAAAACGAGGGACTGGGATTGTTCGTCGCCCGATTCCTTGAAATAGAATGCACCAAGAATGAATTCCAATTCCCCCAACGTACCCGAGAATTGAAGTTCCTCGCTGCGCTGTTTCTGGGAATAGTCGCTGGCATAGGACGCGATCTTGGCGGGCGTACCGTCCAGATCGGTGCCGTCCCCGGTTTCCGCCTCCCGATAGGCTGTTATCGACTTTACCTTAAAATCCCCCAGATCATATTCTATCGTCGCACGAAGCCCCCATGTCTTGTTGTAATTGAAGGGCGTATCGATGTTGGGGTTACCCGTGTTGGGGTCATTATATGTAGTGTAGAAACGACTTTGGGTTTGCAGGAAGCTGGCAAGATCAAATTGATTGGAATAAAGAGCGAGGCCCGGACCTGCCGGATTGATACCAAGCAGAGCGACATTATTGTAAGTATCCTTGATGTCAGCCCAGTCGGCCGACAGGGAGACCGTCAGCGGGACCGCCGAAGGTTCCCAGTTCAGCGTGGCGCGGGCCGCGATGTCATGATCGATACGCGCCGCATCAACTCCTCTGATGGGGTTCGGGCCGAAGCCTTTACCTCGCTCACCATAGCGCCCCGCCAGACGTAACGACAATTCGTCGCCGGCGATCGGCAAAGTCAGCGCGGATTCGATCGACCAGCTCTCATAATTGCCGATACGACCGGTAATATAGCCGCCGAAATGTCCGTCCGGCTGAACGGTTGTCATGTTCAGGGCGCCGCCTGTCGTATTGCGTCCGAACAATGTTCCCTGGGTACCGCGCAGGACTTCGACGGACGCCAGGTCGAGAAGGCCCAGATTGCCGGCAATGGGTCGTCCATAATAAACGCCATCGACATAGATGCCGACCGCAGGATCGGAAAATGAGTTGGGACTGTTCTGAGCGTTACCCCGGATGGCGAGATATATCAGGGACGCGTTCCCGGTGCCGCCAGACTGAACCGACAAACCCGGCGCGGCCCGGCCCACATCCGCGACTTCCACAATCTGGCGTTCAAGCAGGGCGGTCGGATCAAGCGCCGTGACGGCCACGGGAACTGTTTGAAGATTCTCCGAAGTCCGGCGCGCCGTCACGATGATATCGCGCACCACGCTATTGTCGTCGCCACTGGAGCTTTGCTCAACCGCTTCTGCCGCCTGGCTTATAGCAACACCGCACGCGCTCCACGCGGCGCCGGTCATAAGGATTACCCGGAACATCTTACCCATTTCATCCCCTCCTGTGGTGACTATATTTAATTCATGACGACCTGTTTCTATTTATTGACCGAAATGATCTATTTTTATATTATTATATTTTCAGATAATATTTTATCTTAGTACGATCCGTAGATACTGATTGGGCAGGCCCATACTGATTGCCCAGACCAGCTACTCCCTGATCGCTCAATCTGCGGGACGAAGCACATATCGTCGGATAGGTGCCGCCCCTTTGGCTGGCCAAACTCTCCTGCCGGGATGCTCGATTTACCAGGGAAGGGCACACGCCTAATCCCGCCGCAACGGCTCCATGGGCACCAGAACCAGATGATCGGCGGGCGCGTCAGGCCCCGCGATGACCAGGCAATGTCGCAGCGTCCTTCGGTGGAAAAAACGCGCCAGGGCGACGTCATCGGCAGGCGTGCTCTTTTCGATGAAGCGCATCAATGCGGCCTCACCCTGGGCCGGATCGACATAGGCTGTACCGAGCAGCGCCTCGATATCCTTGCCATCCTCGTCCCGCAGCCAGTCCCGATAGCGAAGCTGATCCCGGAGATAGTGCGGTATGGAGGCGAGGATGTTGCGTTGCCAACCCTGTAACGATGCGCTTTCCGGCAGGCGCTCGATCTCCGCCTGCAATTTCTGGAGCGCCAGATCGTTCTGATCGACGGCGGCGGGCGGTGGGAGCACGATGTCATCGAGCGTCACACCCATTATCTCGGCAAGCGCCTCCATACAGCGCCGTCCGATCATCGGCACCTGCACCGCCGCCTCGACCCAATCGCCGCCGCGTCCCGTTTCGTGAAGCCCGAACAGGGGGCCATAAATGGCTTCGGCCAGGAAAGAGACGGTGTGATAAGCGATTGCGTCATAATCGAGCGGCACACCGATCACGCGTTCATAGTGACGGAACAATGCGGCGACGTCTCCCATATTCTCGATCGGATGGCGCCCCCGGAAGCAGGCGAGATCGCGCATGGGATCGCCCAGATGACCGATTTCCACATCCAATATGCCGGTGACCTGGGCGCCGTCCGAAAGGAACTGGCCGCAATCGCCCGTGACGAAGGAGATGGATTCCCGATGTCGGGGATAGTTGCGGCGCAGCCAGCGTGCGCAAAATTCCAGCAGCGGATCGGTGATGCCCTGCTCTGCCGTCATGGCATGAAAGCGTTCGAAATTGTGCAGGGCAATCTCCCGCGGCCCCTGCGGCAAATAGGCTCCCCCTTCGACGAAGGGGCGACTTGGAAGACGATGTATGTCCGCCAATATCTCCATATAGCGCAGGGATGCGGCCCACCGATCTTCGGTCATGACCGATGCGCTTTCGATCGCCTGCTGAACCAGGCCGGGGTCCCGCCCACCTTCTATCCATTCCATCACGATGGTGTTGGGCTGGTCGCACATGCCCAATATGGCGGGAATGGGGACGCCATTTTCATGCAGCGCCCGCTGCATGCGCATTTCATAATCGAGCGGATAGGGATGGGTCGGCCAGGTGCGGTCGCCTTTGAGCAGAAAGTCGCGCTTCACACCGTTCTGCTGAGCGCTGGCACGCCAGACCGGGCGCCAGCGCCGTTGCTTTTCCAGCACGACCTCAGAACAGCCCAGCACATCCTCAAGCCATCGGCTGAGCTGTTCGCGGCTTTCGGCCTGATCCTGATCGGCTTCGGTCTGCGCCATCGATGGTCCTCCCCATAATCCTGCCCTGTCCATTATGGCCGGTGCGTCATCCGCCTTCGTTGGGCCGCGCTGGCCTTTGCGGACAGGACGAGACTGACGCACCGTCCTCAACTCTTGCGGTCAGTCGCCGAACCGATAGCGAACCTCCACGCCATAGGTGCGCGGGACTCCATAAAACCCGCTGAATATGCCAAGCGCGGCTGATCCGACATTGCTCGAAGCCAGATATTTCTTGTCGAACAGGTTGCGCACGAAAAAGCTGATGTCGGCATTGCTGCCGCCCACGCCGTTCAGGTCCAGCCGTCCGTTGACCAGATCATAGGCGGGCAGAACCTGATCGGAGGAGCGGACTTTACTCGAATGGTAATAGTCCATGCTGACCACCGTTTCCGCAAGCGAGCGCGGTACGGGCAGCGTCCAGCGCAGCCCGGCGGTCACCGTCGTCTTCGCGACCAGATTGAACGGCACCTTGAGCGCTGCGAGATAGGATTGCAGTGCGGCAGGCACCGTCAGCGACCGCGACTTGAGGTCGAGGAAGGTCGCCCCCGCGTCGAAGGACAATGTCGACGTCGGCTGAATCCGGGTCGAAAGGTCGATGCCCGCAACACGGGTCTTGCCGGCATTGACGAGCAGCGTCCCGCCGCTCGGATCATTGCTGGCATCGCAATCGCCGTCCGGTGATTTTGGCGGGTTCGTGCCACCGGCGGCCGTCGTGCTGCAACTTGCCTGCGTATTGAGGCCGGAAATCGGCACCTGCACATTATTATACCAGCCGACAAAAGGCGACGCGTTGAGCTGGAACTTGACGTCGCCCATGGTGAAGTCGGAGCGGATACCGACCTCCACATCCGTCACCTTTCCCGGGGCGAAGGACTGGAACGGCGCCAGCCTGCCGGCCAGCGTGGGACTGTTGATTCCGCCCGCGCGATAGCCCCGGCGCGTGACCGCATAGAGGAAGATCGCATCCGACGCCTTCCAGTCGACGCCCAGCTGCCAGGTCAGCGCCTTGGACGAAGTCTTGTTGACGCTCGAATTGCGGATAGTTGCCCCCCCCGTCCGCGCATTCTTCGGGCGAGACGACGGGCTGGTTATTAAGTCCGCCGCCGACGCAGGCCTCGATCTTGTCCCAGGTGTGGCGCACGCCCAGATTGACGTGCAGCCCGTCCGCGATCTCATAATTGACATTGCCGAACAGCGCCCGGCTCTTTTCGCTGTAGAAACTGTAGTTGAAGCGCGCATCGGTAATACCGGGCAGGATGAAGACGGGAATATAGGTGCCCGACGGCCCGAGCGGCTTGCTGTCAAGGTAGAAGGCGCCGACCAGCCAGTCGAGGCGATTGCCGAGTGCCGATCCCTTCACCTGCACTTCGTCGCTGATCTGCCGAACATCGGATGTCTGACGGCCGCCGACGATTGTCACCGGAAGCCCGGCGGGGATCGCGCCGCTGCCGTCGGCGATCAATGTCGGCAATCCGTCGACACTGGAATAATAGTCGATCTTGGTGTGCCGATAGCCGAAGATATTGAGGAAAGTGATGTCGTCGGACAGATCGAATTCAGTCCGGTTGGTAATACCGAAACGCTTCACCCTTTCAAACGCATCGACGTCCGAATTGATCACGCGCGGGCCGCGTGCGCGCTGCAACGCCAACTGGACCAGCGCTGCATTGGCCGTGCCCGTCGCCGTCAGCCCGTTGGGACCGGGCAGGACATCGGTCAACACGGACGCGCCGCCGACCGCGTCATTGTGATAATAGTCGACAATGGCCGTGTTGCGAAACGCGGCGCTCGGCTCGAACAGGATCGATCCGCGGATCGCACGCGAGTTGAGATCGTCGGGATCGCCGCCGATACCAATATTCTTGGTCCAGCCGTCGCGCTTCTGGATCTGACCGGCAATGCGGATGGCCAGCGTATCCGATGTCAGCGGTATATTGACCGCAGCTTCCAACAGCCGGGCGTCGTAATTGCCGTAGGACGCCTTGGCATATCCCCCTAGCTTGTAGTCCGGCGCAGTCGGATAATAGAGGATCGCGCCGCCGGTCGTGTTGCGGCCGAACAACGTCCCCTGCGGCCCCTTGAGCACCTGAACCGAGGACAGGTCGTAGGTCGGGATACTGGAACCTGTGGTGGGGGAAGGCACTTCGGCGAAATAGCTGATGACGCCCGGCGCACTGTTGCCGGCCAGCGCCTTGGACTGACCCCGGATGGAGAAATTGGTGTTTTCGCGCCCGCCCGACCCGGCCAGAAAAACGCCCGGCGTCTTGATCAACAGATCCTGTGTATCGCGGATATTGGCCTGCCGCAGCGAATCCGCCCCGAAAGCCACGACGGAAACCGGCGTCTCCTGAATATTCTCGGCGGTGCGGCGCGCGGTCACCACGATGTCGCTGGTAGCGCCTTCCTGCGGCGCGGCGGTGGACGACTGCGCCAATGCCGCCTCGGATGTCGTCAGCAACAGGCCCAATGGCAGTATGAAACCCCGTATTCCCTTCATTCTTCTTCTCCCTGATGGCCAATGGATGACCGTACTGTTTGAGAGCCGGTCTGTTGCCGGCCTTCCGCTTCTGTAGGTTGGCAATATGGTCGTTGCCGCCTGCCGCCGGTCAGTTCCTGCCGCCGACCGCGCTTTCCGGATTGTCGCCTATGCAAATCTGCCTGCGAGCCACGTCGCTATCCCCTCGGCATTTTCCCCGTGGATCGGGTATGCGGCGGATAAGACGCCAATTCGCGCCTTCAATTACCTGTCGAAAGGTGGGTCCGATGTCCGATCATGCCAATATCCATCAGATTTGAGGGTGGCGCACGGTCCGCAGATGCCGTCGGTCATAATGGGAGAGGACGAGATGACCTGTTTTGCAAGCGGACTGCTGATGCCCGAGGGACCGATCGCGCAGCCCGATGGCGGCCTGATATTGGTGGAGGTGCTCGGCGGCCGCCTGTCCCGCCTTGGCCCGGACGGCGCACGCACCACCATGGCCGATCTGGGCGGCGGTCCCAATGGTGCGGCGATCGGTCCTGACGGGCGCATCTATGTCTGCAACAATGGCGGCTTCGGCACAATGACCCTGCCAGATGGCGGGCTTCTGCCGATCGAGGCGCCTCTCGATACGCCGCCCGGCATGATCCAGGTCGTCGATCCGGCCAGCGGCGCTTTCGAAACCTTGTACGCATCCACCGAAGCAACGCCCTTCTGGGGACCGAATGATCTTGTCTTCGATGCAGAGGGGGGCTTCTGGTTTACCGATTTCGGCAGGGATCGCGGCGCGGCGCGAATGCGGGGCGCGCTTTATTACGCCAGGGCGGACGGGTCGGAGATCCGGCTGGCCGCCGGACCATTGGACGGGGCGAATGGCGTCGGCCTCTCGCCCGATGGACGCACTCTCTATGTCGCCCTCACCTATGAGGCGCATCTGCTGCGCTATCGGTTGTCGGCACCCGGCGTGATCGATAAATCGGCGTCGCCCTCCCCGGACGGGCACAGCATCGTCGGCCGGGCCGGTCCCGGTCAATATCTCGACAGTCTGGCCGTGGACAGCGCAGGGCGCATCTGCTGCGCCTCGCCGGGCAAGGGCGCGATACTGATCTTCCCGCCGGAAGGCGGAACGCCCGAGCAGATCGAAACCGGTGACTTCCTGACGACCAATATCTGCTTTGGCGGCGCGGACGGGCGCGTGGCCTTCGTCACGCTGGGCAGTTCCGGCAAGGTCATATGCTTCGATTGGGACGTGCCCGGCCTGCCGTTGGCTTTCGGCTGACTCTCACCTCCGACAACGCCACCCTGCCGTCCGGCAGGTCATCCAGGGCCAGCATTGCTGTTCCATCGCGGCATGCCCGACAAAAGAGCGAATATGCCGGCTGATTGCTATGACTATATCATCGTGGGAGCGGGTTCTTCCGGCTGCGTGCTGGCCAATCGTCTGTCGGCCGACTCGACCGTCAGGGTTCTGCTGGTGGAGGCGGGACCGGACGACAGCAGCCCGTTGATCGCCATGCCCCGCGGCATCGGCAAGCTGCTGGCGCCGGGCAATCCCCATGTGTGGGATTACGCCGTTTCGCCCGGCGGGAACGCACCCCAGGAAATATGGCTGAAGGGCCGCGCGGTGGGTGGGTCCAGTTCGGTCAACGGCATGGTCTATGTCCGGGGCGCTCCGGCCGATTACGACGGCTGGGAAGCGGCAGGCTGCACCGGCTGGGGCTGGCAGAGGATGGGCCAACATTTCGTCACGCTGGAGGACCATGCGCTGGGCGCCAAGGCATGGCGCGGCGCCGGCGGCCCGCTCAAGATCAGCGTCCACCCTTCCGGCGACCCGCTTTGCGAAGCGTTCCTGACCGCCGCCGAGCAGGCCGGGACGCAACGGGTGGATGACATGAACGACATGCCGGCCGTGTCCGAGGGCGGCACGGCCTATCAGCCGACATCTACCTATCGCGGCAAGCGCTTCTCCGCTTCCCGCGCCTTTCTCAAGCCCGTGCGAGGCCGGCCGAATCTGGACGTCGTGCCGCGTACCGACGTCCTGCGCATCCTGTTCGACGGGCAGCGGGCGAGCGGCATCCTGCTGCGCAACAAGGATGGCGTGCATGAGGTCGCGGCACGGCAGGAGATCATCCTCTCCGCAGGCGCGGTGCAGAGCCCCAAGCTGCTGCAATTGTCGGGCATCGGTCCCCGCGCCCTGCTCGAATCGCTCGGCATCCCGATCGTCTTCGATGCGCCCAGCGTCGGCGCCAACCTTCGCGAACATCGCTATCTGGGCTTCAATTACAGGGTTCGGGGGAACAGCCTGAACCAGAAACTGTCCGGCCTGGGCCTCATCATGTCGGCTTTGCGCTATGCCTTCGGGTCGAAAGGTCCGCTGACCCATGCGGCGCATGAAGTGGGCGGTTTCGTCAAGACCGATGCCACGCTCGACCGGCCCGACGCGCAGATCGGCATGGGCCTCTATTCCTTTCACACGGACGACAAGGGGGCGGTGGCTCTTGACCCCTATCCCGGCATGACCGTCATCGCCTATTATATGCGGCCCGACAGCCAGGGCCATGTCAGGATAAGCTCGGCCGATCCGGATGTCCCGCCGGTCATCGACGCCAATCATCTGGCCACCGATGCCGACCGGCGCCATTTCGTCGCCCTGTTTCGCTGGCTCCGCCGCCTTGCGCAACAGCCCGCGCTCAAGGACTGGATCGTCGAGGAAACAGGCAAGACCGTCGGCATAGAGGCGGACGAGGACATTCTGGCCAACGCCATGGCCCTGGGCGGCACATCCTTCCACATTTGCGGGACGTGCCGCATGGGCGCGGATGAAGCCTCCGTCGTCGACCCGCAACTTCGCGTGCGCGGCGTCACCGGCCTGCGCGTGGTCGATACCTCCATCATGCCGACCATCGTGTCGGGCAACACCAATGCGCCGGCCATGGCCATCGCGCTCAACGCCGCGGACATGATCCTGCGGCCCAGTCAGGACCCTGCCATATGACCGTGCCTTTCACCGCATTCGACAAGCTGTATATCGATGGCGCCTGGGTCGATGGCGGGAGCGAACGCGACGCTATCATCAATCCCGCCACCGAAGCGGTCATCGGCCGCGCGCCGGTGGGCAATGCCGCCGCCGTGCAGGCCGCGATCGCGGCCGCGCGCAATGCGTTCGACACGGGCATCTGGCCGCGCATGGCCATGTCCGAACGCGCGACATGTCTGCGCCGGATGCATGCCGCACTGGATGCGCGCAGACAGCAGATCGCGGCGCTGATCGTCGCGGAAGTCGGCTGTTCGCAGGGCATCACCCAGGGCATGCAGGTCGCCAATCCGCTCGACCATCTGCTGGCCGCCGTCGAACATTCGACGCGCGACGACAGCGTCCGCCTGCCCATCGACATCACCCCCGATCCCTTCAACCTCGACGGGCCGAAGAAAATAGGCGGGACCACCGTGGTTCGCGAGCCGGTGGGCGTCGTCGCAGCCATCACCGGCTATAATTTCCCTTTCCTCATCAATCTGGCGAAGATCGTGCCCGCGTTGCTCGCCGGCAATACGATGGTGCTGAAGCCGTCGCCCTTCACGCCCTTTTCCGCGCTGTTGTTTGGGGAGATTGCCGAAGAGATCGGCCTGCCCAAAGGCGTGCTCAACATCGTGACCGGTGGACCGGAGGTTGGCACGACCCTGACCAGCGATCCGCGCGTCGACCTCGTCACCTTCACAGGTTCCGAAGGGGTCGGCGCCGCGATCATGGCGCAAGCCGCACCCACATTGAAGCGCGTGCACCTCGAACTGGGTGGCAAGTCCGCGCTGATCGTCCGTCAGGATGCCGACGTCGCCCGCGCCGCGGGCATGGCGGTCGCGGTGCTGTCGGTCAATGCGGGCCAGGGTTGCGCCCTGCTCACGCGCCTCGTCGTCCATAACAGCATCAGGAAGGCGTTCGTCGAAACCGCCTGCGCCATCGCCAGCCAGTTCAGGATCGGCGATCCTGCCGATCCCGGCGTGGCGATGGGGCCGCTGATCCGCGAGTCCCAGCGGGAAAAGGTCGAAAGGCTGATCGCCATCGGCCGCGACGAGGGGGCGAGGATCGTGCATGGCGGCGGGCGTCCGGTGGGCCTCGACAAGGGTTTCTTCACGGACATCACGATCTTCGACGATGTCGACAACAGCATGACGATTGCCCAGGAAGAGGTGTTCGGTCCGGTTGGCTGTGTCATCGGTTTCGATAGCGACGAAGAGGCGATCCGCATCGCCAACGATTCCCGCTATGGCCTGAATGGCGGCATCGAAACCGCCGACGCCGCCAAGGGCTATGAGATGGCGATGCAAATCCGTGCGGGCAGCGTCATGCTCAATGGCGGGACCGGGCGGATGACCTATGCACCGATCGGCGGCTACAAGCGCTCCGGCATCGGACGGGAATATGGTCCGGACTGGCTGCACGAATATCAAAATCAAAAGTCGGTCTTCTATCCCATCGGCGGATAGAGCCGCTGCCTAGCCGGCGGTAATGCCGCCGTCGACCGCCCAGCAGGCGCCATGCACATGACGCGCGCGATCGGACGCAAGGAACAGAAGCGGCTCGGCCACATCCTCTGGCGGACAGGGCGGCCGCATGCCCGTGTAGCGCGCGAGCAGCCGGGGATCGGCGAAATCGGGGAAGGACATGCCCTGCGTCATTTCCGTCCGCATCGGGCCGGGCGAGAGGATGTTGATCCTGACGGGACTGTCCATCATCTCCATCGCGAGCGACAGCGTCAGACCGACCAGTCCGAATTTGGAGGCGGTATAAGGCGCCAGATAGGCCTGCCCCATGAAACCGGCGGTCGAGGCCACACAGACGATATTACCCCTGCTCTCGATGAGGTGCGGCATGGCCGCCTGCATGAGAAAGAAGGGACCGGACAGGTTCGAGGCGATGGTCCGGTGCCATTCCTCCTCCTTGATGTCGGACAAGCGGTGAAACATGACATCGGCGGCGATATTGCACAGAACGTCCAGCCGGCCGAATGCCGTCATCGCCGCTTCGATGGCCTCCCTACAGCCACGCGGCTCGCCAAGATCGCAAGCCAGTTCGGCACATCGGCCACCCGCGTCGCGGATCAACCGCCCGGTCTCTTCCAGCTTGGCCCGGCTGCGCCCGACAAGGCACAGTGCCGCGCCTTCCCGCGCGAAGGCTAGACTCGCCGCGCGGCCCAGGCCCGACCCGGCGCCGGTGACCAGTACGACCTTGCCTGCGAAGTCCATCCGCATATTCTTTCCAAAACGGGGCGTCGGCGGGATCAAAAAATGCCGCGCTGAACGCCTGTCATATCGGTGATTACGACGCGGCCAACCTTTCGCCGGATGGGGTCGATCCCGTCACCAGCGCCGCCGCCATTGCGCGCCACGCCGGCGGTGACGGATCGTCTCGTCCCGCTGCTCCGGCGTGACCAGCGGCGTGTCGCCGGGAAGATGCGACCGAAGCTCTGCCGCGGGCACGATCCTGAGCGTTGGCTCCGGCCCGGAACTCGCGCCGGTCCAGCGCAGCATCAGCGACCCTTCGTTGCGGCCTGCCGGATCGAGCCAGTTGGGCACGCCCGGATCGTCCAGTGCGATGACGGCGCGGAAGCGGCCGTCGCCGTCGAGCCGCGCCTGCGCTGCGTTGAGGCTGCTCTGATGGTTGATCCAGTCGATCGTGTTCCACAGCGGATCGTTGAGCTGCACGTTCCAGTAGCGCACCTGATCGGGCACCGCCGTGTCGATGATCATCGCCTCCCCCGGTTCCAGCCGGAAGATGCCCTGATAATAATGCTGCCCGGCAACGCCGCCGCGACCGGCCCAGTCGTCATATTCCAGCCTGTTGACGAAGCCCTGCGCCCGCTGCCGCTGGCCATAGCCCAGGGCAAATGCGGCATAGCGTTCGACGAAGGCCGACAGGCGATCGAGCCGAAGGGCGATCTCGGCCGCGGGCACCGGACCGCCGCCGACGCGCCGGTCGACCCGTTCGATCGCGATGCGCAGATCGCGCCCCGCGCCCCAGTCATAATAGGCATGGCGCAGGCCGATGGTGACTGCGCGCGGGTCGAGCGGGAACCAGTCGCCCGCATGCCCCTCCGGCCGCTCGCCGCCCAACAGGATGTCGAACACTCCGTCGGGGCCCAATGTGCAGGCATCCAGATCGATCATGCCCACCGAAGGCCCCAGATCCTCCATCGGTCCCAGACCGCCCGCGACCAGATCAAGGAACACGAAAACCCCGTCCCCGCGCGTGCCAGACAATCTGTAGACGCCGCTGCCGTCGATCCGCGCCGCGCCATAGATGAAGTCGGGATTGACTCCTACCGTGTTGAGGATGCTGCTGACCGACGGCACGAAATCGGGATGATCGGGATCGGCGAAGGCCGTCTGATAGCCGGTGGCGAGGATGGCGAAGAACAGCCGATGGACCTCGGCCCGGGCCTGCGGGTCGCCGGGATCGGCCAGCCTGTCCAGCACGCTTTCCGCCCCCGCCATCCGCTCCAGCCACGCGCGCCATGGAGAGGTTTCAGAGATAGGCATGGTAGGTCTCGATATATTCGGCGAACCTGTCGCTCACCTGTTCGGCGGTCAGGCCATAATCGGCCAGCGTGTAGCTGCGATGTCCATGCTTGCCCGCCGGATTCTCCCGCAGCCAGCCCAGAATGCCTTTTTCCGAGTCCGGCGTGAAATCCCAGCCGAAATGGTGATAGGCGGCCCGGATGGTCGCGACCGGGTCGGCGACGAGATCCTTGTAGCGCATGTCGTAAATCGGCAGGTCCGGATGCGCCTTGCGATAATCCATGCAGCACTTCACCCCGTCCCACCAGAGTTGCAGGAATTCGGCGCCCAGCGCATGCAGGTCGAGCTGGTCGTAGGATGGCCCACGGATGACGCTGATCAGTTGGGAGATGGAGGCGATGACGGTGGTCGGGTCGCGATGCGGCTGGATGAAGACCGCATCGGGATAGACGCTACGCAGCGCCGGGAGCTTATACATATGCTCCTGAATCTTGAGTACCCAATGCCTGCCGGGATGCCGCCAGCCCAGATGCTGAAGCCACATCTTGTGGACCTCGTAGCGAAAGGTCGCGTCGATGCCCTTGAACCAGTCTTAGAAGCGCGGGAGATGCTGGAACATGCACGGATTGCTGCTCTGAAAGGAGGTCGTCATGAACGATCCGCATTCCTGCGGGATTTTGGCGCCGAGCGGATGGGCTTTGAGCAATTCGTCGGCATCACCGCCGAGTTGCGCGCGCAGATGCTCATCGAACCGGGCGATGCGCGGGTCCGTATCGGCGGTTGCGGCTTCGGGCGGGGGCGATGGCTCGGCCACTTCCCACATCAGCGGCGTGCGAATCTGCAGGTCGCCTTCCATCAGGGCATGCAGGAAACTGGTGCCGCATCGGGGGAGGCCGAGGATGAAAAGCGGCTGCCTGATTTCGACATCGGCAATGTCGGGATAACGCGCCCGGTCGTCGGCGATCGCCTTCAGCCGGGACAAGTCATCGGCGATGATATGCAGCGCCCGGGCATTGCCATTGGCGTTAAGTGCCCGGTCTTCCGCCATCGAGGCGAGCAGTTGCTCCAGCCCCGGCCTCACATTGTCCCGTAAATAATCGGGCAGCGGATATTGCGCCAGCAGCGCGTCCGCGTCCGGAAATCCAAATGTCATTGCCATCCTCTCTCAAACCGATCTGACGACTGTTCTGGGCAGGATGACTGGTCCGGACACCGATGAAAAGCGCAGGCGGCCTCGATGTCGCCTATCGCAAACAGATGTCGAAAATTGCGGCTAAACTAATGGGCGCTCAGTGGATCAAGAGCCGGTCACGGAACTGCTGCGGCGAACACCCTTCTATCTGGCGGAAGGCCACACTGAAGCTTGCCGTATTGGCAAAACCGCAGCGATAGGCAATCTCCTTGACCAGAAGCGATCGGTCCATCAGCAGGTCCTTCGCCAGAGCGAGCATATGACGGCGACAAAAGGCTGCGGGACTTTCACCCGTCGCGGCGCGGAACAGGCGTTCATAATGACGGACGCTGATGCCGCGTTCCGCCGCCAACTGCCCGATCTCGACCCTGCCGGGCTGCTCCCGGATATGTGCGACAAGGCCGGCCAGATAGCGCTGGTCGAACGTCCGGCGACTGGTGAATTCGGCTTGCGTTTCCGGGCCGAATTGCTGCACCATTTCGGCTGCAAGCCCGACGCTGATCGAATCCAGAACGAGTTGCGAACACAGCCCCGGCGCCACCAGTTCCTGCTGCGCCCTTAGAAGCAGTGCCCTGACGTGGGGATTGCGCATGTCTATGGTGTCGCGCAGTTGCTGATCGGAAAGTTCCATCGGCAATCCGGTAATCGCGGGAATATCTATTCTGCAAAATAGCGATCTTTGCTCGCGTTCCTGCCAATGCATTTGGAACGGACGCGCGGCCGGATAAAAGCGCACTTCGCCCTGCTCGCAAAAGTCGCAGGCAGAAGCGAGATATCGGCCCACGGACGAGAAGCGGGTCAACTCGAAATAGCTGCACGGCGGCGTGAAGACTATCTCGTTCCGTTCCCGCCAGAAAAACCGCCGGACTTCAAAGCGCGCACCAACTGTAGCCTTGGCCGCTTCGAGAGACGTTTCGAATTCCTGCGGGAATATGAAGTCCAGGCTTGTGCCCTCAGCATGGCGGGCAGCATCATAAGGTCTTATCGACATATCGGCCCTTGCCCTGCGCTCTCTTTTCTCCGGATTATCGTGATGATAAGCGATCAACCTTATCAGGAGAAGCTGATTTATCGGAGGATCTCTTCTGGTTCCAAAAATATAATCAGATGATTTCCCTGATACACGATTGCGAAAAATATTCATATTTTTGACGATAGATACCCAAGATGTTACTGTTACCATCACTCGGACCGGCTACGAGCGTACCAGCCTGTCCATGACGGAATCGCTATCCATTTGGCACTTTGAATGCTGATCGATAGCTCGGAATCGACACCTTATATTGCTACCGAGCAGATAGTGTCCATTTGCTATCGGCAGGAAATTCATGATCAAAGAGCCACGGATAGGGCTGACGCATTTGGAGCGTCTTGAGGCGGAGAGCATTCACATCTTGCGGGAGGTTGTAGCGGAGGCTGAGAAGCCGGTGATGCTTTATTCGGTGGGCAAGGACAGCGCGGTGATGCTGCATCTGGCGCGCAAGGCTTTCTACCCTTCGCCGCCACCCTTCCCGCTGTTGCATGTCGACACGACCTGGAAGTTCCAGGCGATGTACGAGCTGCGCGACCGGATGGCGCGCGAGAGCGGCATGGAACTGCTGGTCTATCACAATCCCGAGGCGCAGGAACGCGGCATCAACCCGTTCGACCATGGCCCGCTGCACACCGACATGTGGAAGACCGAAGGCTTGAAACAGGCGCTCAACCTCTATGGCTTCGACGCGGCCTTCGGCGGCGCGCGCCGCGACGAGGAGAAGAGCCGGGCCAAGGAGCGCATCTTCTCCTTCCGTACCGCTTCGCATGGCTGGGACCCCAAGAACCAGCGGCCGGAGCTGTGGAATCTCTACAACGCCCGCAAGAACAAGGGCGAGAGCATCCGCGTCTTCCCGATCAGCAACTGGACCGAACTCGACATCTGGCAGTACATCCATCTGAACGACGTGCCGATCGTGCCGCTCTACTTCGCCGCGAAGCGCCCGACCGTGGAGCGTGACGGTATGCTGCTGATGGTCGATGATGAGCGCTTCCCGCTCGCGCCCGGTGAGGTGCCAGTGGAACGCTCGATCCGCTTCGGCACGCTCGGCTGCTATCCGCTGACCGGGGCGGTCGAGAGCGAGGCCAAGACGCTGCCTGAGGTGATTCAGGAGACGCTGCTCACCACCACATCGGAACGGCAGGGCCGCGCCATCGACAAGGATGCTGGCGGTGCCGGCATGGAAAAGAAGAAGCAGGAGGGCTATTTCTGATGTCGGACGCAGATGTCATCTACAAGACCGACGCCCTCATCGCCGAGGACATCGACCAGTATCTCAAGGTGCATGAGCACAAGACGATGCTGCGCTTCATCACCTGCGGCTCGGTGGACGACGGCAAGTCGACGCTGATCGGCCGCCTGCTCTATGACAGCAAGATGATCTTCGAGGATCAGCTGGCTGCGCTGGAGGCCGACAGCAAGCGCGTGGGCACCCAGGGGCAGGAGATCGATTTCGCCCTGCTGGTCGACGGCCTCGCCGCCGAGCGCGAACAGGGCATCACCATCGACGTCGCCTATCGCTTCTTCGCCACCGAAAAGCGCAAGTTCATCGTCGCCGACACGCCGGGCCATGAGCAATATACCCGCAACATGGTGACCGGCGCGTCCACCGCCGACCTCGCCGTCATCCTGATCGACGCGCGCAAGGGCGTGCTGACGCAGACCCGCCGGCACAGCTATCTCGCCCATCTGATCGGCATCAGGAACATCGTGCTGGCCATCAACAAGATGGACCTGATCGACTATGATCAGGCGGTCTATGACGGCATCGTCAAGGATTATACCGAGTTCGCCAATTCGATCGGCATCAAGGCCTTCACGGCCATGCCCATTTCCGGGTTCAAGGGCGACAATATCACCGGCCCGTCGGCCAACACCCCCTGGTATAAGGGACCGGCGCTGATCGAGCATCTGGAGACCGTCGAGGTCGATCAGGTTTCCGATCAGGAAAAGCCGTTCCGCATGGCCGTGCAGTGGGTCAACCGCCCCAATCTCGACTTCCGCGGTTTCAGTGGCCAGATCGCGAGCGGCACGGTGCGCAAGGGCGACGCCATCCGCGTGCTGCCCTCGGGCAAGACCAGCACGGTCAGCCGCATCGTGACGCTGGGCGGCGATCTCGACGAAGCGATCGCGGGCCAGTCGGTGACGCTCTGCTTTGCCGATGAGGTCGACTGCTCGCGCGGCGATGTGATCGCGGCGTCGGACAATCCGCCCCAGGCCGCCGACCAGTTCGAGGCCACCATCGTCTGGATGGCGGATGAGGAGATGCTGCCCGGCCGCCCCTATTGGCTCAAGATCGGCACGCAGATGGTGACAGCCACCGTCCAGCACCCCAAATATCAGGTCAATGTCAACACAATGGAGCATCTGGCGGCCAAGACGCTGGAGCTGAACGCCATCGGCGTCGCCAACCTGTCGACCGACAGGCAGATCGTGTTCGAAGCCTATGAGACGAACCGCGCGCTGGGCGGCTTCATCCTGATCGACAAGATCACCAACGCCACGGTGGCGGCGGGGATGCTGCACTTCTCGCTGCGGCGGGCGCAGAATGTCCATTGGCAGGCGACCGACGTCAGCCGCGACTTCCACGCCAACCTCAAGAACCAGAAGCCGGCCGTGCTGTGGTTCACGGGGCTGTCGGGCGCGGGCAAGTCGACCATCGCCAATCTGGTCGAGAAGAAACTCGCCAGAATGAACCGCCACACCTTCCTGCTCGACGGCGACAATGTGCGCCATGGGCTGAACAAGGACCTGGGCTTCACCGATGCCGACCGGGTGGAGAATATCCGCCGCGTGGGCGAGGTGGCCAGGCTGATGACCGATGCGGGGCTGATCGTGATCACCGCCTTCATCTCGCCCTTCCGCGCCGAGCGCGAGATGGTGCGCCAGATGATGCAGCCGGGCGAGTTTGTCGAAGTGCATATCGACACGCCGCTGGCCGATGCCGAGGCGCGCGACGTCAAGGGCCTTTACAAGAAGGCGCGGGCCGGCGACCTCAAGAACTTCACCGGCATCGACAGCCCCTATGAAGCGCCGCACGACCCCGAGATCCACATCGACACCACCAACATGTCGGCTGAACAGGCTGCCGATGCCATCATCGCAAGGCTGATCCCATGAGCACTCCGCTTGATCCGAAAACCATGAGTGATGCCGATCTCGCCTCGCATCTGGCAGAGGTTACCGGACGCATTCTGCTGGAGGTACGCGCCTCGGGCCTGTTCAGCGCCAAGGCGCTGGGCAAGGCCGGGGACCAGACCGCCAACCAGTTCGTCTGCCACGCGCTGCGCGAAGTGCGGGGCGAGGACGGGCTGCTGTCGGAGGAAGAGAAGGACAATCCCGACCGTCTCGCGATGAGCCGGGTATGGATCGTCGACCCGGTCGACGGCACCCGCGAATATGGCGAAGCGCGGGCCGACTGGGCGGTGCATGTGGGCCTGGCGATCGACGGCCAGCCCGCGATCGGCGCGGTGGCGCTTCCGGGTCTGGAGGGCGGCACGCTGCTGCGTTCCGACCAGCCGCGCCCGGTTCCACCCGCGCCGGACAAGCTGCGCATGGTGATCAGCCGCACCCGCCCCGCCGCCGAAGCGGTCGCGGTGGCGGAACGGCTGGGCGCCGAGTTGGTCCCCATGGGCAGCGCCGGGGCCAAGGCCATGGCCATCGTCCTGGGCAAGGCTGACATCTACCTCCATTCGGGCGGGCAATATGAATGGGACTCCATGGCACCCGTGGCAGTCGCGCTCGGCCATGGCCTCCACTGCTCGCGCATCGATGGGTCGCCGCTCATCTATAACCAGGCCGATGTCTATCTCCCCGACCTCCTCATCTGCCGTAAGGAGCATGCGGGGCAGATTCTCGAACTGATCGCGGAGGTCACGCAGGTCGCCGACTGAAACGGCCGATCCCGCTAGAGCGGGCCATATGCCCGGTAAAGATGGCAGGGCGGCAGGTTGCGCCATTCGAAATCCTTCTCGACCCGCGCAAAGCAATAGGCCGAAAGAGGCGGCGACCAAGCGGCACGCTGGCCAACTCGTTCATGCGCCGAATTCGCTGGTTTATTGGCCCTGGTATGATAGCCGACGCGATGCGCTCCGTCGCGTGCCGGCCCGGTTCGACGCATGGGAACTGCATGGCTGGGCGGTCGAGGTGAGCATGACGGGCCGGTGTTTGTGGACTGCCGCGTCGCGAAACGCGACAATTGTTATCCGATGATCGCACCGGGCGCCGCGCATACAGACATGCTCTTCGGCGCCGGCGACATGATCGACGGGGGCGAGGAAGCCTCTACGATGGTGTGATGTTGAATGACCGAGTACGCGCACTACAGACCGCCAAAAATCAAAATCTGCCAGAGGCAAGAAAATGTCATGAGCACTAGCCAGGAGTTGCGCGGTAGCGCCCATAGCCGACCTTCACGAGTAATCCTTCGTCACACATTCGAGCCAAGTAGTAGCGATGGACACCAATATTCGCGAAGTTTTTGGTCCGAATTTCGTCGCCTTTTTTGGCGAGCGCTACAGCCCGCTCCCTTAGCGAAAGTTTTGCCCCCCGCAATTTGGCTCTTTCCGCGCGATCACGATCTCGCTTCCCCACCCCATGATTCGGTGGCCACAGAGTCTCATCAGAAGCGACATTGCTTACCTACGACACGCGGCCCGTGTTCCATCAATCCGACGCAGCCATCCGCGGCCATGTCTTCTGCTCGTTCATGGCCTTGCTACTATCCCATGAATTGTCCCGGCTCTGCGCGGCCCGCGACCTGAAGCCGGAATGGCAGCCGCTGCTCAACGATCTCGACCGTCTGCAGAAAGTGACCCTCCACAAGGACGGCAAGGACATCACAATCTGGACACCTACGGCCGGCATGGTCGGCGCGGTGTTCCAGGCCGCCGGCGTCGCTCTGCCAGCCAACATCCACGAAAATCCAACCGCATAAGCTGCCCTCACGCGCAAAGCTCCCATGTGGCGCTAAGGATCTTGCTCGTTCGAACAACCTATTGATTATGAATATATTTATGGAATGCGGTGTTCAAGTTGGGCCAAGGCATTCTCGCGCCTCACCGTTTCGAATTCTACCTGCAGCAGATCAGGTCGGCCTCCATGATCGCCATGCGTGGGCGCCTGTAGAAGGAGGGCGAGGTCAGCCTGCTACAGCGCCATAAATGGCGCGCAAGACTTCAGGTTCGCGTTGATTGACAGCGCCTGCCTCTTCGATCGTGCGGACCGCATCCAGACCGCGCAAGCCAATCAGCGTAGGACGTCCTTGCTCCACCATCAGATAGCGTTCATCGGTTCGATAGCAGGCGATCCGGCCCAAGCTGACCCGGACAGCATCGGCAAGCGCGGCGCGAGCGAGAGCCAAGTCGGACCACCAGCATTGAATGACGGCGCCGAACAGCCGGCTGGCTCCCCCCTCTTCGACATCGGTATCGTTCCAGCCGGCCGGATCGGCTCCAGATAAATCATGGAACGCCACCATGATAGCTCCATCGCGCGTCAGACCTTTCGCGACCTCGATACCCCCCACCTCCAGAGGCAAAACGAGGAAATAGCTGTCCAACGCCAATCGATCGGCATCGCCGAAAATCGATGTCGCATCCGCCTCCAAATTATAAAGCAGGGCGCGGCGGAAGACATTCTGCTCGTCACGGTGAATATGGCTGGTGACGGGGCTGTGGATCAGCCCGTCGCGGTCGCCGGGATTGGCGAAGGTGACGACGGCGATCCCCTCAAAGGGTTCGACGATGGCTGACCCCATGTCCTCCAGCGGCGCCACATGATGCTGGACATAGCTTTCGAAGCCGGGGATGCGCGCCGCCATCACACCATGCACGTCGCGCCAGTAACGCGAGAAGAGATCGCGCGAGATGTCGGGCCTGCGTTCCAGCAGCGCGATGGTGGTCGCTTTGCTCATGCTTGCCACAGCGCGCCCTCCACCGGCAGCACGGTCCCCGAAACATAGGCGCCCGCGCGTGATGCAAGGTACAGCACCGCGCCGCCGATATCCTCCTGCGCGCCCAGCCGTCCGGCGGGAATGCCCGCCACCACCTGATCCTTCAGCCCCGGCACCGCCGCGAAGAAGCCGTCGGTCATGTCGCTGGGGAAGAAACCCGGCGCGATGGCGTTCACGGTGATCCCCTGTGCGGTCAGGTCCGACGCCATCATGCGGGTCAGTTGATGGATCGCCGCCTTGCTCGCGCCATAGGCATAGGCGCCGTTGCTGCTGCGACCCCAGAGGGCGCCAATCGAGCCGATGGAAATGATGCGCGCCGGATCGCCCGGGATCGCCGCCGCCTTGAGCTGCGGCAGCAACGCCTGTCCCAGAAAGAAGGGCGCCCTCAGATTGAGTCCCAGTTCGCGGTCCCATTGATCGGCGCTGGCATCCTCCATCGCGCCAGCGCTGAACATCCCCGCATTGTTGACGAGGATGTTGAGCGTGGAAATACGCCCGGCAATGTCAGCAGCAGCAGTCTCCACCCCGGCTGCGGTGCCCAGATCATGGGCCAGAAAGGTCGCCTGACCTGCTCCTTCCAGACCTTGCGCAAATGCCTGCCCCGCTTTCGCCTCGCGTCCGACGATCAGCACCTGAGCACCGGCCTCGACCAGAGTGCGGCTGATCATCGCGCCCACCCCTTTCGCCCCGCCAGTGACGACGGCGGTCTTCCCCGCAACGGAAAACAGCGTTTCGAGGATGCTCATGCCGGCTTCGCGATGTTGAGGGTCTGAAGCGCGGTGTAGGGATACAGGCCTTCCAGCCCACCCTCGACGCCGTAGCCCGACTGTTTGTTCGCCGGGAAGGGGATGGCCGGATCGAGCGCGCAATGCTGGTTCACCCAGACGCTACCGCTTTCCAGCCGCAGCGCGACCTTCGCCGCCGCTTCGGGATCGCTCGACCAGACCGATCCCCCCAGCGCATAGGAGGAGGCATTGGCGCGGGCGACGACATCATCGATGTCGCTGTAGCGGATGATCGGCAGGATCGGACCGAAGGGTTCTTCGTCGACGATCGCGTCGCCTTCCGCCACGTCGCGCACGACCGTCAGCGGCACGAAATAGCCCCGGCCCTCGGGCAATTCACCCCCGGCTATGATCGTGCCGCTGGCCCTGGCCCCCGCCAGATAGTCCAGCACCTTGTCATATTGCGCCTTGTTCTGAACCGGCCCGAATTGCGCTTCGGGGTCGCGGCCGCCGACGACCGTCGATCCGCCCGCATAGGCCGCGATCTCCGCGCACATGGCGTCGTACAGACTGTCATGCACATAAAGCCGCTTGATGATCGCGCAGACCTGCCCGCTGTTGAAAAAGGCAAAGGCGAATATGGCGGGCGCGATCGCCTTCACATCGGCATCGGGCAGCACGATCGCCGCGTCATTGCCGCCCAACTCCAGCGTCAGGCGCTTCAGGGTCGGTGACGCCGCCTCCATGATCTTGCGGCCGGTGCCGGTCGATCCGGTGAAGGTGACCTTGGCGACATCGGGATGGGACACCAGATGCGCGCCCGCCTCATTGCCGCCCGACAGGATGTTGACGACGCCGGCCGGCACGACATCCTTGAACAATTCACCCAGCCGCAGCGTGGTGAGCGGGGTCGAGGGTGCCGTCTTGACGACGATGCTGTTGCCCGCCGCCAATGCCGGCGCGATCTTGTTGCAGGCGATGAACACCGGCGCATTCCATGGCACCACGGCGGCCACGACGCCCAGCGGCTTGCGGTGCAGTTCAACCCGGCGCGTCTCGTCCTCGATCAGCACTTCCGGTTCGATCCGCAGGCCAGCATAGTAATTCAGATAGCCCGCGGCGAGATGCGCGATCTCGAACTGGGCGAGCGCCATCGGGCGGCCGGTTTCCTGAATGAGCAGCCCGGCCAGCTCCTCGACATTGTCGGTGACCACCTTTGCCATGGCCGCCAGCACCGCGCCGCGCGCTTCGGGCGTGGCGTCGCGCCAGGCGGGATAGGCGCGCTTCGCGGCGGCGACCGCCTGTTCAACTTCCGCCACGCCGGCGTCGGGCACCTGCGCCACGACGCTCTCGTCGCTCGGATCGATGACGTCCATGTGGCGCGCGGTATCGACCAGCGCCCCGTCGATCAGCATCTTGACCATGTTCTTACCTCTCCGCTGTCTTGCTTATTCTGTCAGGCGTTCTGGAGCAGCGGCGCGGGCGCGCCGGCGGCGAGGATGACGGCATCCTCGAATTTCTTGACGACCATCGGTTCGAGTACCCGGACCTTTTCGACATTGGCCTCCTTCACATGGCCGTAGCCACGGATCTGCGCCGGCAGCGAGGCCAGCTCGACCGCCGCGGCATGATTGGCAGGCGTCAACCTAGCCGCGACCATCTGCATCTGCGCTTCATAATGGTCGATCAGGCCGCGCTCCATCTTGCGCTCCTGCGTATAGCCGAAAATGTCGAAGGCGGTGCCGCGCAGCCCCTTGAAGCGGGCGAGGAAAGCGAACGCCTTGTCCATCCACGGCCCGAACTCGCGCTTGATCAGATGCCCATCCGCATCGCGCTTCGAAAAGAGCGGCGGGGCGAGATTGTAGCGCAGCTTCGCGCCATCCTCGAACGCATCCTTCAACTGCTGCTTGAACGCCGGGTCGGCGTGCAGCCGGGCGACCTCATATTCGTCCTTATAGGCCATGAGCTTGGCGAAGTTACGCGCGACCATGACGGACAGGCCGTCCTTGCCGGGCGTGGCGATCGATTCCGCCTTCACCACGATATCGACCAGATCCCGATAGCGCTGCGCCCAGGCCGCATTCTGATAATCGGTCAGCAGTTGCGTGCGATGCGCAACAATGTCCTCAAGGCTGGTGAGCGGCGTGAAATCCAATTCCTGCACATGGGCCACCACCGCCTTTTCGATGCGGGCGGGGTCGACCGCCTGCAAGCGCCCAAGCGCGAAGGCGGCCTTGTTGAAGGGGATGGCAACGCCGTTAATCTCCACCGCGCGCTCGATGGCTTGCGGAGAGACCGGCAGCAGACCAAGCTGGCAGGCATAGCCCAGCATGAACAGGTTGGCCGCGATCGTGTCCCCCAGCAAGGCGAGACCAAGGCCAGTGGCATCGACCCCATGGAGATCGACCGACAGCGCCTTGAGCCGATGGACGAGCAGACCCTGATCCAGCGTCAGGTCGGGATTGCGCTGGAAGGCCGGTGTCGGCGTGATGCGGGCGTTGACGACCGTCTTCGTCCGCTCGGCCGACAGCGTCATCGCCGGCTCCTTGGCAAGGCCTGCGACCGCGTCGAACGCCAGCGCCAGGTCCGCCTCTCCAATGCCCAGCTTCTGCGCGCCCAGATCGTCATTATCTGCCGCGATGCGCAAATGGCTGAACACCGCGCCATTTTTCTGGCTGAGGCCGGTCATGTCGAACACCGATGTCGACTTGCCCTCCAGATGCGCGGCCATGGCGAGCAGCGCGCCGATGGTGACGACGCCGGTACCGCCGATACCGGAGATCATGATATTATAGGCGCCGTCATGCAGCGGCACGATGGTCGGATCAGGCAGCGCCATGTCGGCCTCGCCGTCCAGTTGCGCCTTCTTCGGCTTGCGCGGTTCGGCGTCGAGTACGGTGACGAAGCTCGGGCAGAAGCCCTTCACGCAGCTATAGTCCTTGTTGCAGTTGGACTGATCGATCTGGCGCTTGCGGCCCAGTTCGGTTTCCTTGGGCCAGACGCTGACGCAATTGGACTGGACCGAACAGTCGCCGCACCCTTCGCACACCGCCGCGTTGATGAACATCCGCTTGGCCGGATCGGGGAATTTGCCGCGCTTGCGGCGGCGGCGCTTTTCTGCCGCGCAGGTCTGTTCATAGACGATGACGGTGACGCCCGGAACGTCGCGCAATTGCTTTTGGACCGCATCATAAGTGTCGCGATGGTGGACCGTCACCCCCTCGCCCAGCCCACTATGCGCGCCGTAAAGGTCGGGCCGGTCGGTCACGACGACGCAGCGCCCCGCGCCTTCGGCCAGCACCTGCCGCGTGATGTCGCCCGGCGTCAGCGGGCCGTCGACCGGCTGGCCGCCGGTCATGGCGACGGCATCGTTGAACAGGATCTTAAAGGTCATGTTGACCTTGGCCGCCACCGCGCCCCGCACCGCGAGCAGGCCGCTATGATAATAGGTGCCGTCGCCCATATTCTGAAAAATATGGTTCATGTCGCTGAAGTAGGCGAGGCTGTACCAATGCGCGCCCTCGCCGCCCATCTGGGCGTTGGGCATCATCTCCGGCCCCGAATACATCGCCATGGCGTGGCAGCCGATGCCGCCCGCCGCGATCGATCCTTCGGGAAAGCGGGTGCCGGTATTGTGCGGGCAGCCCGAGCAGAAATAGGGCGATCGCGCCGCATCGGCGGGCTTCAATGCCGCCACCGTCGCCATCTGGCGCGACAGCCGCTGCGCCCGCTCCGCCAGCGCCGCGTCCCCGACGCCCAGCCGCCGCAGCCGTTCGGCGATGACGAGCGCGAGTTGCACGGGTTCCAGCTGCTCGTCGGACGGGATCATGAAGACACCGTCCTCGTCCAGCTTGCCGACGATGCGCGGCATGTCGGGGCCGCCGTAGAGGATTGCCTTGGCCTGATTCTCGGTCAGCGGATCCTTTTCCTCGATAAAGAGGAGTTCGGACTGACCCTTGGCAAATTCGGCCAGGCCCTGCCGCTCGACCGGATACATGCAGCCCAGCTTGTAGACGCTGATGCCATGGGCCGCCGCGTCGGCGTCATCCAGCCCGAGCAGCTTGAGCGCCTGGCGCACGTCCTGCACCGCCTTGCCGGTCGACACGATGCCCAGCTTGCGGACGGGCGCGTCGACCAGCAGACGGTCGATACGGTTGGCGCGCACGAACTTCTCGATCAGCGGCCAGCGATAGCGCTTGACCACCGTCTCCGACGCGATGCGGTCGAGATGGGTGGGGTAATTGTGGAAGCCATTGGCCGGGGCCGGTCCGCGATCCGGCGTGACCGGGCCGTTGTCGCCGACGCGAACATCGACCGTCATGGTCTGCTCCAGCGTCTCGTTCGTCAGCTTGAAGCCGGTGTAGAGGCCGGTATAACGCGACATGGCGATGCCCAGCAGGCCCAGGTCGATGACGTCCTGCACATTGGACGGCGCCAGGATCGGCATGCCCGCGTGCATCAGCGCCATCTCGCTCTGATGCGACACGGTGGAGGACTTGCCCGAATGATCATCGCCCGCGACGATCAGCACGCCGCCGTTGGGGTGGGTTCCCGCGAAATTGCCATGCTTGAACGGATCGCCCGAACGGTCGACGCCCGGTCCCTTGCCATACCAGATGGCGAAGACGCCGTCTTTGTTCGCGCCCGGCGTGGTCGCCAGCATCTGCGTGCCCCACACCGCCGTCGCCGCCAGATCCTCGTTCACGCCGGGCTGGAACAGGATATCATGGCTTTCGAGCAGCTTCTTGGCCCGCCACAATTCCATGTCGTAGGACCCAAGCGGCGACCCGCGATAGCCCGAGATAAAGCCGCCGGTGTTAAGGCCGTTGCGCTGGTCGATCTCCCTTTGCAGTAGCGGCACGCGGATCAGCGCATGGGTACCGCTCATGATCACCCGGCCGTCATCGACCGTATATTTGTCGTCGAGTTTCACATCACGCATGGGCATTGTCTTTCGGCTCCGGCTCGTGCCAGGCAGCCGCCTTGTCGCGGAGGTAGGCAGCAAAGGCGGGGGTAAAATCGGCAAGGACGGTGCGGCTGGACGGGCGCGTCACCATCATGGCGTACCAGTCGCGCAGGCCCGCAATGGAATCGAGCAGCGAGGCGCCGTAGCTGAACTGCATGACGCGTTCGCCCACGTCGAAGGTATAGAAGGCGAACAGGTCCGCATGGGTCAGCCCGGCCCCCAGCAGGAAGGGGTTCGGCCGCACCAGATGCGCCAGCGCGCGCATCGCGCGCTCGACGACCGGCTGGACGGCGGCGATCGTCTCCGGCGCATTGACACCCCCCATGAAGACGCCGGGAAAGAGCGAGCGCAACGGCGCTTCGACATAGAGCTGGACGATATTGATGACCTGCCGCGCGCGGGCGCGCTCAAAGGCATCGGACGGATAGAGCGGAACGCCGGGAACGGCCTCCTCGATATATTCAAGGATCGCGACGGTTTCGGCGATGCAGCCCTCGTCCGTCCGCAGATAGGGAATCTTGCCCATCGCGCTCTGCGCCAGAAACGCGTCATCCTGGGCCGCGCGGGTCGGGACGACCGTGAAGGCCGCGCCCTTTTCGATCAGCGCCGCCCGCGCCGCGTTGAAATAATTGCTGACCGGATAGCCGTGCAGGGCCAGGGTTCCGGGCGCAGGATCGAACGACGGATCGGTCATGTCATGCCGAAACCTGGGAAACGAGGATGTCGTTACCCTCCACCGTCACGTCGTACCGCTTGATCAGAAGGTCGGGATCTTCCTCACATTCGCCCGTGACCAGGTCGAAGCTCCAGCCGTGCCAGGGACAGGTCAGCACCGTGCCGCACAATTCGCCCTGATGCAGCGGCCCCTGCGCGTGCGGGCAGCGCGCCTGGGTGGCGACGGGCGTACCCTTCACCAAAAAGATCAGGATCTTTTCCGATCCCAGCGACGCGCGGAGCGGCTTGTCTGCCGTCAGCTCCGACATTTCACCCACTTTCATCATATCCGCTCCCTTGCCCCGTCATACATCGGGGTCTGTGCATCCTGTCCTAGCGCATCCTGCCCCAACACAGCAGGGCGAGCGACGCCATATCCGGGCAAAAGGTGACAGCCGGTGACGTTCGGCTCTTCCCGACCGACATGGACGGCCGCGCTCATCCTTTTTCCTCGGCGAAGATCTTGCCCGGATTGAGGATGCCCTTGGGGTCCAGCAGTTTCTTGATGTCGCGCATCAAACCGCGCTCCAACGGGTTCCGCGTGATCGGCAACCAGGGCTTCTTTTCCAGACCGATGCCATGTTCGGCGGACACCGACCCCCCGATCGGACGGAGCGGTTCATAGACGCAGGTTTCCACCTGCTCCCGGTCCTCGGACGTTCCCGCGCCGATGGCGATGTGCAGATTGCCGTCGCCGACATGGCCCAGAAATGCGATGCCGCCATCGGGCCAGATCGCCTTCAACCGGCGCCTGACCTCGCCCATATAGGCTTCCATTGCGCCGACTGGCAGGCTGACGTCGAAGGCGTAGAAAGGCTGGAAGTCATGGACGATATGTTCCAGATCCTCCCTTATGCCCCAGATCGCAGCGCGATCCTTTTCCGACCGTGCGACGATGGCGTCGTCGAACAGCCCTTTTTCCGCAGCGTCTGCCAGCACCGCCTCGAACAGGTCGCGGTCGCGCTCATGGTCGGAACCCAGCGCCTCGATCATCGCATAATAGGGCTTGTCAGACCCGAGCGGCGCGGCGTGGCGCCCCTCCCCGGTGTTGACGCGGTAGAAACTGTTGTCGACCAGCTCGAACGCACTCAGCAGGCCACCGAGCGCGCCGTCGACATGGCGCAGCAATTTGGCGATGCGATCGAAACTGTCGGCGCAGACCAAAGCGGTATTGCTGCTGACCGGCCGCTCCCGCAGGCGCAGGACCAGGCGGGTGATGACGCCCAGCGTCCCCTCGCTGCCGATGAACAGCTGCTTCAGGTCATAGCCTGTATTATTCTTGATCATCTGGTTCATGGAACACAGCACCCGGCCATCGGCCAGCACCACTTCCATGCCAAGAACCTGCTCTCGCATCATACCGTAGCGGATGACGCGCATCCCGCCCGCATTGGTCGCCGCATTGCCGCCGAGCTGGCACGATCCCCGTCCGCCCAGGTCCAGCGGAAAGCTGAGGCCATGGGCTTCCAGATGATCCTGAAACTGCTCCAGGATCACGCCCGCCTGGACGATGGCGGTGCGGTTGGCGGGATCGACGCTCTCGATCCGGTTCATCCGTTCTAGCGACAATATGACCTCGCCCGGCCGCGTCTGGGTCGCGCGGACCCAGCCGGACATGCCGCCCTGGATCACCACCGGCTGACCGGCCGCATGGCACAATGCCATGACCTGCGACACCTGCTCGGTGGTTTCGGGACGCAACAGCACGTCCGCCTCGATCCGCGCCATGAAATAGCCGGGATGGCGGCCGGAAACGTCCTCGCCAGTCAGCACGCCGCCCTCGCCTAAAATGGCGCGGAACTGGTCGATCAATGGGGTCAAGGGCGCACCGGCAGCCGAAGGATCGCCGCTCATCGGGCCTTGAACCTGACCGGCAGCGTCTTGGGGCCGCGCGCGAAATAGGAATCGGACCATTTGACCGTGTCGCCGATCGCCTCGATACTTTCAAAGCGCGCAGTCAATATCTCCAGCGCGCTCTTCGCCTCCATGCGCGACAGATAGGAGCCAAGGCAGAAATGCGGCCCCTGCCCGAAGGACATGATCTCCTTGGGGTTGCGGTCCAGCACCAATTCCTCGGATCGGTCGAACTTGCGCTCGTCATGATTGGCCGAACCCAGCAGCGGTAGCACCAGCGACCCCTTGGGGATGGCGACCCCCGCCAGCTCGGTGTCGCAGGTCGTGTGCCGGAACAGCATCTGCACCGGCCCGTCGAAGCGCAGCATTTCCTCCAGCAGAACCGGAATCTTCTCGGAATCGGCCCAGATGGCGGCGGCGATATCGGGATGGGTCTTCAGATGCGCGAAGGTGATGCCCAGCAGGTTGGTGGTCGTTTCGACCCCGCCGATCAGCAGCAATATCGCCATGTTCAGCACTTCGCTGCGGGTCAGGCGCTCGCCATTGACCTCCGCCTGGATGAAGCCGCTGATCAGGTCGTCGCCGGGATTGGCCGACCGTTCGTCATAGACCTGCTCGAAATAGGCGCGGATCGCCTTCGAACTGCGCTCGATCTCGGCAAGGCGTTCGGGGCCATAGGCCGCGCGGTTGCCCGCCGCGAGCAGATCATCGACCCACGTCTTGAAATCCACCCGGCGGGCAATGTCCACGCCCAGCACTTCGGCAATCACGCTGACCGGGAACAGCCCGGAAAACTCCCAGACGAAATCGAACTCGCCTTCGCTGCCATGTTTGGCAAAGATGTCGTCGATCAACTCGTGCGTCACGCTGCGAATACGATCCTGCAAAGCGCCCACCCGGCTCGGCACGAACGCCTTGTTGGCGAGCTTGCGGATGCGGACATGGCCCGGCGGGTCGAGCGAGATCATCGGCTGCACTTCGGGCACCGGATCATATTCGCCGAGCAACGCCGGCCAGAATTGCGCGGAGGAGAAAGTCTTGCCGTCGCTCAGCACTTCCTCGACATCGTCCCAGCGGGAAATGGCGAAGCCCTGCATCATGTCCAGCCATTTGACCGGCTCTTCGGCCCGCAGCTGGGCATAATGCGGATAGGGATTGGCGGTGACCGCCGGGTCCAGGGGATTATAGGTCATTGCGCTTTCAAGCCTGAGCCGTGTCGAACGCCGGGATGACGCCCAGTTGCTGGAAGACCGGAACCGCATCCCAGATGCTGCGCTCCAGCACGATCTTGCCATTCTCGTCCCAGCCCATGACCGTGACGCCGCGGGTCTTGGTGATCTTGCCCTTGGCGGGCACGCCCAGGAAATCGCCGGCATGCTTGGTTTCCCAGGTCCATTGGAAGGACCCCAGCCGGTTGTCGCCGACATAGTCGAACACGTCGAACCTGTTATAGCTCTGGGTCGGGTCCTCGATGATGAAGCCTTCGAAGAATTTGCGCAGCGCCGGGAGATCATTGTTGATCCGAAGGTCGAAATTGACATCCTCGAACTGGAACTGCGGATTGTAGAGCGTCATCAGCTCGTCTGTACCGTCGGCGAACAGGCCGATCCAATATTGCGCCCAATCCTTGTTCATCTGCTCTCTCCTCTGCGGCGCGCCTGCTTGCGCGTCTGTCGGGCAACTTATGCGGCGCGCCCATGACCTGATTGATAATGCTGCTCCAAAAAGCAGCCATGGCCAAGCGCGCATGCGATTTGCTTTTCGTGCCAAAATCTGGGCAATTTCGCGCCAGCGCCGCTTATGCTGCATCGCAAAATGGCGGAAATCCGCGATTGCCGCTTGTAATCTATTGTCCCGCTAGGTCATGCCTTGTCACGCTGGGGCATTTTCTTCGACACCATATCGGCGTCTTTAAGGGGCCACTCTGAATTCACGTCCAACAGAAGCCGAGACAATCGGCAACGCATGATCAGGGAAGGAGAGATGTTTTGAAGGCCATCACCCATTTACCGCTTATGAGCCTTATCCTGTCGGCGGGTCTTGCCCTGCCGGCGATGGCTCAGGAGCCCGCGCCCGAGCAACCACCGCAGCGCGGCAATACGCTCGAAGAGATTGTCGTCACCGCGACCAAGCGCAACGAGAATTTGGTCAAGGTGCCGATCTCCGTCAGCGTCGTCACGGAAGCGGCGATCGCGGAACGGGGCATCACCCGCCCTGCCGATTTCCTGGCTTCCACCCCCAACGTCACCTTCGTCGAGGATAATGCGGGCGAAGCCTATATCAACATCCGCGGCCAGACGTCGGTGCGCAATTCCGACCCGAACGTCGCGATCGTCATCGACGGCGTCACCCTGTCGAGCGTCAAGCCGTTCAACCAGGATCTGTTCGGCATCCAGCAGATCGAAGTGCTGAAAGGACCGCAGAGCGCCCTTTACGGCCGCAACGCGGCTGCCGGCGCCATCGTCATCACCACCAAGAAGCCGGGCGACACGTTCGAGGGGAATGTCGTCGCCGCCTATGGCAATTTCAACACCGCCCGCGCCAGCGCATCGGTCAGCGGCCCGCTCGCGCCGGGCTTCGGCTTCAGCGTCGCCGGCGCGTTCCGCGACACCGACGGTCCCTTCACCAACATCACCACGGGGGAGAAGGTGCAGCGGTTCCAGAACAGCAGCGGCCGCGCCCGGCTGGTCTATGACAATGACGGGCCGTTCACCGCCGACCTCAAGGTCACGGCGCTCCGGTCCAAGGGGGGCGGCAGCGCCTATAATGCGCAGTTTGTCGGCCTGCCGATCGGTGGCTTCCCCGGCACTGCGCTGGACGCGAACAATACCGACATGCCGTTCGTCTCCAACGTCACCGGCGCGTTCAGCGAAAAGTTCATCGATGCCACCTTCAAGGCGGAATATGACATGGGCTGGGCGAAGTTCACGTCCATCTCCAGCTACAACCATCTGAACCAATATTTCGGCAGCGACAGCCCGCCCTATATTCCGCAGGACACCGGCCTCGCAGGCGGGGGCACCGTGCAGCAATATACCTATTCCGACACCAATTATTCGCAGGAAGTGCGCCTGACATCGGACAGCGCCAATCGCTTCCGCTGGCAGCTCGGATTCTACATCCTGCGGTTCGAACGCGACCAGACCAGCAAGATCGGCCTGGACACCAATGGCTCGCTTCCCGCCGATCGCGACACGATCGACCCGGCGACCACGGTTTCCTTCAGCAATCCGCTGTATCGCACGACCAGCTACGCGCCGTTCGCCAGCGTGCAGTTCGACCTGACCGACCAGTTCCATATCAACCTGGCCGGACGCTACGACACGGAAAAGCGGTCGATCCGCGAAGCCGCCTCCCCCGCGATCAATCCGCTGACCGGCGTCAGCTATAATAATTGCGTGGCGCAGGGACAGGCATTCGACACCTGCAAATTGTCGCGGACCTTCAAGCAGTTCCAGCCCAAGGCCAGCCTGTCCTACGACCTGGCGCCGACCGCCAGCGTCTATGCCAGCTACGGCAAGGGCTTCAAGTCGGGCGGCTTCAACCCGATCGGTTCGCGCCAGGCGCTGATCGACGCGGCCGGCGGCAATGCGGCCAATATCTATGTGCAGGACGGCTATAACAAGGAAGTCTCCACCTCCTACGAGATCGGCGCGAAGGCCCGCTTCTTCAATCGTCGCCTGTCGATCAACGCCGCCGTCTTCAAAACCGACATTTCCGGCGCGCAGCAGTTCCAGTTCCAGCCGTCCGCCGGCCTGCAAACGACGGTCAGCATCGACAAAGTCAAGCTCAAGGGCTTCGACGTGGACTTCGACGCAATGCTGCCGATGGGCCTCCATCTGTTCGGCGGCTACGGCTATACGCACGGGCGGGTTGCGGCCTTTGCCGGTAACCCGGCGGCGGTCGGCAATGTTGCGCCGGGCGCGTTCAAATATACGCTGAACCTGGGCGCCAGCCAGAATATCGACCTGACCGACGACTTGCGGCTGGTACCACGGGTCGAGATGAACCGCTATGGCTCCATCTGGTGGGACGTCGACAATTTCGCGGGCACGAAGCGCAACCCGCTGACCCTGCTGAAGGCCCGCCTGTCGCTCAAGAGCGCGCATGGCTGGGAAATCTCGGCCTATGGCGACAATCTCACCAACAGGAAATATTATCAGGAAGTCGTGCCTTTGCTGTCGGTCTTCACCGTCAACTATCGCGGTCCGACCCGCAGTTATGGCCTAGAAGCACGCGTCGATTTCTGAAACCTCTCCCTGGGACCCGGCATCGCGCCGGGTCCCTTTTTTGCGATCGCGGAGGGACGACATGAACCTGGAATGGGAACAGGACTGGCTGGAACAGTTCGACAATCGGCTGGAAGAGCTGATGGCCAATTATCCCGAAGAATTTGAATATGAGGATTTGAACTTCGGCGTCCGCATCGACAATGATCGCGAAAAGCTGCGCCGCTGGTTCACGACCTTCGAAAATGCCGATCCCGACAAGTCCAGACATTATTTTAACGCCACCCGCTATCATGGCGACGAAAAGGGCGGCTGCCTGGAATGGACGTGGGAGATCCATCACAGTTCCGACTTCCTGGGCCTTCCCTCGACGGGCAAGACCACCCTGGTGCAGGGCATGACCATCCACGCCTTCAAGGATGGCAAGATCGTACTGGAACGCAGTCTTTGGGACACCGCCGCACTGATGCGGCAATTGGGCCTTCAGGCGCCCGTCGAAGTGGAGTTTCATTGATGTTCGACCTCACTGGCAAGGCCGCGATCGTCACCGGCGCGGGATCGGGCATCGGCGCCGCCATCGCCCAGCGGTTTCGCGCGGCGGGCGCCGACGTGCTGGTGGCGGACATCAGCCCCAACGCCGAAGCGCTTGCCCATGAATGGGGCTGCGCCTTCCGCCGCACCGATGTCGGCCAGCCCGGCGAGATGGAGGCGCTGTGCGAGGACGCGGTGGCGCGCTTCGGCAAGCTCGACATATTGGTCAATAATGCCGGCATCGCCGCCGCCGCGCCGATCGCGGACGCGGACGAGGCGCGATCGCAGCGTTTCTGGCGCGTCCATATATTGGGCGTGCAGATGGGCATCAGGCACGCGGCGGCGCGAATGACCGCTGGCGGATCGATCGTCAACATCTCGTCGATCACGGCGGTGCGCGGCTTCCTGCAATGGGGTGAATATGCCGCGACCAAGGCCGGGATCATCTCGCTGACCCAGACCGCCGCGGTCGAATATGGCCCGCGCGGCATCCGCGTGAACTGCATCGCGCCCGGCATCATCGACACGCCGCTGGCGATGGACGAAGCGCCCGACATGGTGACACGCAACGCCAATGTCTTCACCCTGCTCGGCCGGATCGGCCGCCCCGAAGAACTGGCC
Organism: Sphingobium sp. PNB; assembly: GCF_019873065.1. NCBI lineage: Bacteria > Pseudomonadati > Pseudomonadota > Alphaproteobacteria > Sphingomonadales > Sphingobiaceae > Sphingobium > Sphingobium sp. PNB. Next base: position 5,070 of record NZ_JAINEZ010000020.1, on the reverse strand, counting down.
GCCGCCGTCCATTTCATGGCGAGCGACGATGCAAGCTATGTCACCGGCCAGACCTTGCTGGTCGACGGCGGCTGGAGCACGGGCACGTCGATCAAGGGCATCGAACTGGCGCTGTCGACGGCGGATTAGCCATGGGTGGCCGCCGCGCATCTCTCGTGCGGCCCCCATCGCCTCATGCCAGGAAATGCAGCCCCAGGATGATCGCCCCGCTCACCCCCACCAGGCCGTCGAAGACCAGTCGCCAGGCCAGCGGGGCGATGCGCAACTCCATATAATGGCGCACGATCAGCTGCGCCTTGACCGTCGCAGCCAGCATCACCAGCGCAAAGCCCCATCCCGCCGCGCCAGCGCCGCCGAACCCTGCCAGCGTTGCCAGCATCAGCAGCGCCCAGATCGCCGTCTGCCTGGACGGCCGCGTCATCGTGCGCCCTGCAAATAGAGCATCGCGAACAGGAACACCCACAGCAGGTCGACCATGTGCCAGAACAGCGCGCAGGATTCGATCCAGCCCATGAAGCCGGCTCCGACCCGCTCGGCCCGCGCTCGGACAAGCGTCGCGACCAGCAGGGCGATGCCGATACCGTAATGGAGCAGATGGATGCCCGTGAAGACATAGTAGAAGGTGAAGAAGGCGTCGGTCTGCGGCGTCAGGCCCTGCGCGATCTTGTCGGCATATTCGATGGTCTTGACGACGCCAAAGCCCAGGCCGACAGCGATGGCGCACAGCAGGCGGCGGCACACCCTATTCATCTCCCCCGCCCGCGCCGCTTCCACCGCCAGCGCCACCAGCCAGCCGCTGGTGATCAGGATGAGCGTGTTGAGCAGCCCCAGCCGGATATCGAGCATCGCCGCCGACCGCGCGAACAGAGCAGGCTGCGCCATGCGCTCGACCATGAAATAGCCGAAGAACAGGATGAAATTGGCCGTATCCGCCGCGATGAAGGTCAAGATGCCAGGAACGGCGGTCGGGCGGCGCGTTGCGGCCTCACCCATCCGCATGATCGCGTTGCAACCGGGTGAGGGCGCGCAGCGTGAAGATCGACAGGATCAGCATCGCCCAGAAGAAGAGGGAGAATTCCACCCAATAGTTGAAGAAGCCGCTGCGCGAGAAGGGACCATCGCGGAAGAAGGGCAGGAAGCAGAAACCCATGAACGCGATCGCCACCCAGATCGCGAACCAGCACACCGGCTTGGGGATCAGTGGCACGGCGCGCCAGTCGTTGAGGAAACAGATGGCGAAGGCCGTGATCTGGAGCATCGTCAGCGAAAAGGCCATGTCGAACATGATCCATCCGGTGTCGTAAAGCGTCATCAGGATCGCGGGATCCGCCTCGGGCCGGAAGGCGGCGGTCAGCCAGAAGGCGGGCGGAAAGACCAACACCAATGTCGTGAAACCCGCGCCCCACAGTTGCAGGCGGGAAAGCACGTCATTGTCCCGCTCGGCCGCCTCCATCACCTTCGTAATGCCCATGCCCCAGACGAGATAGAGGACGCCCGAAACCATCATGCCGATCATGCCGATCCGCGCTGACGTGGTATGCTGGCGAAAATGCGCCGCAATCTCGTCGGCCGAAAGCGCCGCCGAATAGGGCGGAACATTGTGGCCGAGCAGCGCGAAGAAGATGATCAGGAGGACAAGCAGCGCCGGCCCCATCCATAGGCAGAACCGCACATAGCGCATGGGGTTGGGAGCAGGTGCGACCCGATAGGCTTCCCGTACCTCCATGTCCGGGGACAGATGATCGACAGCCGCGCTGCGTACACTGGATGCCGTCACAGATCCCCACTCCTGGCTTTCCGGTCACTGGCCGGTTTCCGCCAGAATAGGCGATCGCGCCGGCCGTCACGATGGCCCAGGGTGCCGCGACCCGGCTTATCGTGCCAAAGTCGGCGGGTCGATCAGTCTTCGGCCAGGCTGCGGTCTTCGATCGACCGCCCTTCCCGCCACACGCTCGGCCGCTGCGCGGTCCAGCGCATGAAGGCGCGGGAAAAGGTGCTGCTGCTGGAAAAGCCCAGCAGATAGGCGATATTCTCGACGGTCAAATCTGGCCGGCGCAGATAATCATAGGCCAATTCCTCGCGCAGTCGGTCGAGCACCTCCTGAAAGGTCGTATTCTCCTCCCGCAGGCGGCGCAGCAGGGTCCGTTCCGTCATAGCGAGCAGGCGCGCTGTCTCCTGCTTGCTGGGCTCACCATTGGGCAGCTGTCCGATCAGCGCGTCGCGCACTTTGCGGGAAAAGCGGCTGGCAAACCGGAAGGCGAGATATTTGGCCGCCATCTCATCCAGCATCGTCGCCAGTTCCTCGTTCGCGGACGGGACGGGCCGTTCCAGCACCTCTCCCGGAAAAAGGATGCTGTTGATCGGCTGGCCGTAGCGGATCGGACAGCGGAAGACATCGCGATAGGCTTGGTCATCGGCAGGCTTGCGATGGCGGAAACTCACTTCGATCGGTGTGATCGGCGCCGACAATATCCATTCGCACAGCAGGAAGAAGCCGGCGAGCATCGTGTCGATCGTCTGGTAGATCGGCTGGCGGCCGCCGGTGTTGAGGTCGACCGTCAGCCGATAGCCTTCCTCCTCGCGCTGGAACGACACCGCCGCCGAATCCGAGATCAGCCGGGCGGAATGGGAAAAGCGTTCGGCGGCACGGCGCAGGGTCGCGCTGCACGACATGGCATAGCCCACGACATGAAAGGTCGACGGGCGGATATGGCGCGCGACCTTCAATCCGAAATTGGGATCGCCGGTCGCATCGACCGCGGCGATCCACAGGCTCGTCACCTGATCCTGCGAATAGCGATGGGCAAGATCGCCGACGCGGCTGGCGTCCATGTCGATACCGCGCATCAGCGCGCCCGGATCGACGCCCGCATCCTCCAGCGCCTTCACGATCGCCAGAATCCACGCCGACAAGCCGGTTTGCACGCTATACCCCTCCCTCGCCGGGACTGTCCCGTCCGGGCCATAATGCAGAGGCGTGGCGCGAAAGGCAAATGGATGCGGGGACGCGTCCCGAAGAAAAGGCCGCAGCCCTGATATCCGGCTGCGGCCCAGTATCCCACAGAGGATGGCAGGATCAGTCAAACTTGAACTTCAGCGTCGCGCCATAGGTGATGGGCTTGGCCGCGTAACGCACGACCACGTCCTGAGTGACGAACTGGTTGGTCCAATAATAGCTGTTGGTGACGTTGCGGCCCCAGATGCTGAAGCTCCAGCGGTCGTCCAGCCCCTTGACCCCGGCGCGCAGATCGAGCGTCGCGAAGCTCTGGATGACGGAGGCAGGCGCGTTGCCCAGCGTCGAACTGGTCTTGCTGTTGAGCAGCATGTTGGCGCCGACGAATGCGCCCAGCCTTTCGGTCAGCGGAAAGCTGTAATCGACGTCCGAGACGATGTGCCATTTGGGCGAGAAGGGCAGCGCCGACCCCGCATAATCGGCCAGCACGCGCTCATTATTGATGCCGGTGAAGGTGAGAACCTTGGAATCGACATAGGCGACCGCATTGCGGAAGGTGAGGCCCTCGGTCGGGCGGGCGGTGATCTCCAGCTCGAAACCGTTGATCCGCGCCTTGGGAATGTTCACCAGTTGCTCCAACTGGTTGAAAATGGGATCGACGATCAGGCCGCGCACCTGCTTGTCGCGATAGATATAGTGGAAACCGGCAAGATTGACCTGCAACGCCCGGTCAAGCGCGGTGATCTTGGCGCCGACCTCATAGGCGGTCACCGATTCCTGCGTCACCGGCGCGAACTGCCCGGTGGTAGATGCGGGGACGGTCGGGAAACCGCCCGACTTGTAGCCGCGCGAGGCCAGCACATAAATCAGCACGTTCCGGCTCGGCTTGCAATTGACGCCCACACGCCAGGAGAAATTATCCTCCTTCAGCCTATCGGCAAAGGGGGCACGGATCAGTTCGAAGGTCGCCGCGTCCATATTAAGGCAGGTGCCACCATCGGCCAGCGCACCGGGCGAGCCCGACAGGATATCGGACAGGACGGTGAAGGTCGTCTGCGTGCCGATATCGCCGGGCATGCAGGAGGTGAAGGCGTTCCTGCTCCTAGTTGAGGTGACATGGGGAAAGTGGTCCACACGCAAAGTTAGTTTTTCCGGCGCATTTTCCATTTGAGGGAGATACGTCGATGAAGAGGCAAAGGTTTTCCACAGAGCAGATCGTAGCGGTCTTGAAGCAGGCCGAGCTGGGCATGCCGATAGCGGATTTGATCCGCCGGGTTGGGATCACCGAGCAGACGTTTTACCGTTGGAAGAAGCAGTATGCCGGCCTGGAATCGGATCAGGTCCGTGAGCTCAAGCAGGTGGTTGAGGAGAATGCGCGGCTGAAGAGGTTGGTCGCGGAATTGAGCCTGGACAAGGCGGTCCTTCAGGATGTGCTATCAAAAAAGTTTCCAGGCCAGCGCTCATGAAACAGGTTGTAGACTACGTCGTGGCGTCCCACGGCTACAGCCAGCGCCGAGCCTGTCGGTTGACGCAGCAACATCGTTCAACGCAGCGCAAGCCGAGTACGCGGGATCCGCGCACCGCAGTTCGTCAGCGGATGCATGAGATCGTGGCGACGCGAATCCGCTATGGCTATCGGCGGGTCCATGTGATGCTGAAGCGTGAAGGCTGGTCGGTCGGGCGCAACGTCGTCTATCGCTTGTACCGCGAGGAAGGCTTGGTTTTGCGTACGAAACAGCCGCGCCGGCGCAAGATGCTGGTCCATCGCGAAGCGCGGTGCAGGCCGCAGCGGCCCAACGAGGCGTGGAGCCTGGACTTCGTCCACGACCAGCTCAGCGGCGGAGAAAAGTTCCGGATGTTGACAGTCGTCGACATTTTCAGCCGCGAAGCGCTTGCCATCGAGGTCGGGCAACGGCTTCGCGGCGAGCATGTTGCCGAGGTGCTCAATCGGCTGGTGCGTCAGCGGGGAGCGCCACGATATCTATTTGCCGACAATGGTGGCGAATTTACCGGCAGGGTGGTGGACCTGTGGTGATCTGATCCCGGAAAACTGGATCGCTTGGAGTTAGAGTTTTTCGCCGTAATCTCCCTGGCTGGGAGGAGCGAAAGACGATGAA
>NZ_JAINEZ010000019.1:0-69225 GCF_019873065.1 Sphingobium sp. PNB | reverse complement strand
GAATCATCTGCTGACTCGGAAAACGCGACAAAACAAAAACTTAGAGCAGTCGAGCCGATGCAATCGGATCGGAATCTGCTCTAGATGTCCTGCGCGATCCGTGCATAAAGCTCCGGCCGCCGGTCGCGGAAGAAGCCCATGCCCGCCCGGTGCATCCTCGCCTGATCCAAATCCAGCGTCGCCACCAGCGCGCCATTGTCCTTGCCGTCGGCATCAGCGGCGAAATCGCCCCACTCATCGGTGATGAAGCTGTGGCCGTAGAATTTCTGGCCGTCCTCCTCGCCGATGCGGTTGGCGGCGATCACGGGCATGCAGTTGCTGACGGCATGGCCGATCATCGCCCGGCGCCACATGCGGCTGGTGTCGAGGTCCGCGTCATAGGGCTCGGACCCGATGGCGGTCGGATAGAAGAGCATCTCCGCGCCCATCAGCGCCATCACCCGCGCCGTTTCCGGATACCATTGGTCCCAGCATATGCCGACGCCGATGGTGCCATATTTCGTCTTCCACACCTTGAACCCGCTATTGCCGGGGCGGAAATAATATTTCTCCTCATATCCCGGCCCATCGGGAATGTGGCTCTTGCGATAGACGCCCATGATCTCGCCCTCATCGTCGATCATGGCGAGCGAGTTGTAATGATGATGGCCGTCGCGCTCGAAGAAGCTGGTCGGGATATAGACGCCCTCGGCCTTCGCCACCTTGCGCATTTCCTGCACGGCGGGATGCTCGTCCAGGGGCAGGGCGTTGGCGAAGAGTTCCTCCTCCTCGACCTTGCAGAAATAGGGGCCCTCGAACAGCTCGGGCGGCAGGACGATCTTCGCGCCGCGCGCCGCCGCCTTCACCACATGGCCGGCGACCATTTCGATATTGTCCGCCCGATCGTCGGAAAAGGCGAGCTGGAGCGCGGCGACGGTAACTTTGGTCATCGATAACACCCTAAAGACGAATGCCCATGCGGGCGGCAATGGCGACGGTGAGGAGATAGAGCAGGATCGTGACCGCGCAACCCGCGATCAGCGCCGGCGCGAAGGAAACCCCGCGGCGCAACAATATGGGGATCAGCAGGAACATGGGCAGTGAGGGGATGACATAATAGAATGTCGCCTCCGCATGGCGCGCCATGTTCTCCGCATCCGGCCTGTCGTTCCACAGCCAGATCATTCCCAGCACCGAAATCAGCGGCAATGACGCGATCAGCGCGCCCAGCCCCGGATACCGCCGCGACACCACCGACACGATGGCGATGATGATCCCGGAGATCAGCGCCCGCAACGCCAGCATCGCGCTCATTCAGGCGGACGGCATCTGCTGGCTGCAACAATGGAAGCTGCCGCCGCCAGACAGGATCGCGTCGCTGCGCAGCCCGACGATCTCCCGGCCGGGGAAGAAGGGCTTGAGCGCATCCAGAGCCGCCTGGTCATTGGGCTGGCCATAGACGGGCACGATGACGGCGGCATTCCCGATGGCGAAATTCATGTAGCTCGCCGGAATGACCTCTCCATCCACGACCACGCGGCCGGGGGAGGGGACGGACGCGACCTCGACCCCGAACGCCCTGGCCCGCTCCCGCGCGTCGGCATAGACGGCCGCATTGGGATCATCGTCCGTGCTCGCCTCCGGCAGCGCCAGAACGCCCGGCGCCACGAAGCGGGCCAGATTGTCGACATGCCCGTCCGTATGATCGTTGAGCAGGCCATCGCCCAGCCACAACATGCCGGAAAGCCCCAGCGATCCCGCCAGCAATGTTTCGATCTTCCCCCGGTCCAGTTCGGGGTTGCGATTGGGATTGAGCAGGCATTGTTCCGTCGTCACGAACAGGCCGGTGCCGTCGGTGTCGACCGCTCCCCCTTCGAACACCCAGTTCTGGGTCGATGTCGGCAGTCCCGTCGTCGCCGCCAGCCGCGCGCCTATGTCCTCGTCGCCCGGCATCCGATATTTGCCGCCCCAGCCGTTGAAGCCGAAATCCACCAGCGCCCTTTCCCTGCCCCGCATCACCGCGATCGGCGCCGTATCGCGCAGCCAGACATCGCCCAGCTTCTGCACGAGGATGGTGACTCCCGGCGCCACCAGCGCCCGGGCGACGTCCGCATCGCCCTCGCTGGCGCAGACCAGCCGCACCTCCTCGCCCTTGCCGCCGGCATGCAGCGCGCTCGCGAACTGCGCGATCTGCCGCCGCGCATCTTCGAACGCGCCGGGCCACTCCTCGGCAGCGGTCGGAAAGCCGATCCATGTCCACTCGTGCGGCGCCCATTCGGCGGGCATACGGAAAGTCATGGGCTTGGCTCCTGATCGAGGGGTGTCCTCAGCGCCCTCTACAGGATCGGGTTGCGCATTCCAGAGGCATTATGACGGTTGATCGATTTGGCTGGATTGCGGACATTCCCCCTCCCGCAAGCGGGAGGGGGCTAGGGGGTGGGCTAGCGCGACATCAGCGGGAATTTGCAACGGCTAAGCTGGAAGCTCGCTACGCTCGCGCCCACCCCTAACCCCTCCCGTTTACGGGAGGGGAATGTCTTGAATTGGCCAATTTCAACCGAAGCACTATAGGCGGTGGATCAAAGTCAAAGTCGAGCGCCAAACTGGAAATAATACACCCGCTAGAAAAATCATGCAGCCCGCGAGCATCAAGCGTGCAGTGATCAGGCCGGGACCATCGCTCACCCCTACTGCCAAGATGGAATAGTAAGCGGTGACGCCGCCCCCGGCGAATAGTAGAAGACCGCACATCAACGACACCGTTGGGAACCGGTCTATCAGGCTCGAAACTTTTATCATCGGTAAACTGTGTTGGCTTTTGAGCTATAGGGCAAGCCGTTTGAGCGGCGAGTTTGGTCGCCTCCACCCCAAGACGATCAAACGGGACACCTCACGCAGTGCGTGTCCAATCGGCAACAAGTGCTTCCAAAAGCATCCTATTTCTTGATGAAGGCAATTCAGGTCTGTCCTATTCCGCGCCGCCCGGCCTATCTCCGCACCGCTCTTTGAAACGTCCTGCCAATCGCTTCGCGACGCCTACGCGCGCGCAGGCGCGCGCGCATATGGTGTGAACTTCGGCGCAGGATTTTGCCCGAAATGGCGGAAATCCGTCATTTCGTCGCCCGGCTCCTGTCGCGGATCGCCCGGAACTCGTCGCCCGGCATCCAATTGGGCCAGTCGGTCGTGTTCGCCAGCGCCCGCCCTACATCATAATAGAGCTTCAGGTCCGCCTTCACTCCACTCCAGTCCCATTTGGGATCATATTCATCCTTGGGGCCGTGATAGCGATGCTCTTCATAGTCCTTGGCCGCCTTTGCGCCCGCGGCGGGCCCGCCCTTCACCAGATCCTGCCCCCCTTCGAAATAGAGCATCGGCACGCCATGCTTGGCGAAGCTGAAATGGTCTGAGCGGTAGTAAAAGCCTTTCTCCGGGGTCGGCTCCAGGCTGGCGACCCGCTTCTGCGCCGCCAGCGCGCGGTCGAGATAGGCGTCAAGCTGCGACTTGCCCTTGCCGATCACCACGACATTCTTCGCAGGGCCCGCCATGCTGAGTGCGTCCATGTTGACGCCGCCCACGGTCCGGCTGAGCGGAAAGACGGGATGGTTGCCATAATAGGCCGATCCCAGCAGGCCCGACTCCTCCGCCGTCACCGCGAGAAAGACCTGGCTGCGATCCGTCGCCCCAGCTTTCACATTCGCCTCCGCCAGCGCGACCAGCGCCGCCGTTCCCGTGGCATTGTCGATCGCGCCGTTGCAGATGTCGTCGCCGTCTGGGGCCGCCTCGCAATGGCCCAGATGGTCCCAATGCGCGGCATAGAGCACATATTCGTCAGGCCGCGTCCTGCCGGGAAGGAGGGCGACGACATTTTTCGAACTATGCTTGCGAATGGCGTTGTCGAAGGAGACGCTGGCCTTCACGCCCTTCAGCGGGACCGCCTTGAACCCGCGCTTCTTCGCCGCCGCCGTCAGCGCGTCGAGATTGAGGCCCGCACTTGCCACCAGCGCCGCGGCCTTGTCCTTCTGCATCCAGCCGATGGCCGCCGACTGGTCCGCATTGCCATTGGCGCTGTCCGCGACATGTTGCGCGCCGGTCCAGCTCGACTGCACGACGTTCCAGCCATAGGCGGCCGGCACCGTGTCGTGCACGATGATCGCCGCCGCCGCGCCCTGCCGCGCCGCTTCCTCGAACTTGTAGGTCCAGCGGCCATAATAGGTCATTGCCCGCCCATTGAACGGGCCGCGGAGCGTGGGCGTCTGGTAATCCGGATCGTTCACCAGGATGAGGACCGTCTTGCCCTTCACATCGACGCCGGCATAGTCGTTCCACTTTTTCTCCGGCGCGTGGATGCCATAGCCGACAAAGACGACCGGACTGTCCTTCACCTCGATATGCGGCTGGCCGGTGCGGTAGGTGGCGATCACCATCTCAGGGCCGTAACTGGCCGAAACCGCCGTCTTGCCGCCGGTGAAGCGGAGCGGCGACACATTCTTCGCGTCGATCTCGACCAGCGGCACGTCCTGGAACCAGCTTCCCTTGTTGCCGGGCTTCAGCCCCAGCGCCTCGAAACGCTGCACCAGATAGGCAAGGGTCTTCTCCTCCCCCGCCGTCCCGGGCGCGCGTCCTTCATAGGCGTCCGAGGAAATCTCCTTCACGACCTCCTTCATCGTATCGATCGAAGGACCGCCGCCGGTCGAAGCGGCAATCGCCGCGCCCCCGCTGGCAAGGGCGATGAGAGAGGTCAGGAAAAGCACGCGCATGGCAAGGCCTTTGAAAAGACTGCGAATGCTCCGTTGATGCCAGTTGGCCGGGCGTCAAACAAGCCGAGCGGACAAACAAAAAAGGCGGCCCCGAAGGACCGCCTTCCTGAATGTCTCGCCGGAAGCGAAACCGGATCAGCGCGAATAGAATTCGACGACCAGATTGGGTTCCATCTTCACCGGATAGGGCACTTCGTCCAGCGTCGGCACGCGGACATAGGTGACCTTGGCAGCGCCGTCCGCGACGACATAGTCGGGAATGTCGCGCTCGGGCAGGCCCTGAGCCTCCAGGACGAGCGCCATTTCCTGCGCCTTCTTGCCCAGCGTGATCTCATCGCCCGGCTTCACCAGACGCGACGCGATGTTGCACTTCACGCCGTTCACATAGATGTGGCCATGCGACACGAGCTGACGGGCCGACCAGATGGTCGGAGCGAACTTGGCGCGATAGACGACGGCGTCAAGGCGGCGCTCCAGCAGGCCGATCAGGTTCTGGCCGGTGTCGCCCTTCAGACGGGCGGCTTCGATATAGGCCTTCTTGAACTGCTTTTCGGTGACGTCGCCATAATAGCCCTTCAGCTTCTGCTTGGCGCGGAGCTGAATGCCATAGTCGGACATCTTGCCCTTGCGGCGCTGGCCATGCTGGCCGGGGCCATATTCACGCTTGTTGACCGGGCTCTTCGGGCGGCCCCAGATGTTCTCGCCCATGCGGCGGTCGAGTTTGTACTTGGCGCTTGAACGCTTCGACATGATATATTCCTAAGACAATTGCTTATAACGTTGTCCCCGGTATCGCCTGCGATCCATATTTCAGGGGCAGGGCCACCGCTTCACCGGGATGCGGAGCCAATCGCGAAGCGGCGCCTATGACGAAGGGCGCGGGGCATGTCAACCCTCGACAGGCCGGTGTTCCCGGCTTAGGTGAGCGGGCCATGAACCCCGAAAGCTACACGACCATGGCCGAAGTCCGCGCAGGCGTGGACGAACTCGACCGCCAGCTTGTCGCCCTTCTCGCCCAGCGTTTCGCCCATATGCGCGCCGCCGCCCGCATCAAGCCGGAGCGTGGCGCGGTCCGTGACGAAACGCGCAAGGCGGAAGTCATTGCAAATGCACGCGCCGAAGCGGAACGGCTGGGCCTGCCCGGGGAGGCGATCGCGAAGCTCTGGGACCAGTTGGTCGAAGCCTCGATCGCGTATGAGATGACAGAGTTCGATCGACTTAACGCTTGATGTGAACTGCGCCTGCCTTGGCAGGAACGGGCTGCGCCCAGCCTTCAGCGCGACCGTGGATTGCCCAATGCGGACAACACTCCGCGCAAAGTCCGCACCTCCAGATGGTTCCAACCCGGCTTGGTCAGCAGGTTCCGCAAGGTCCGCCTGGTTGCGGGCGCACGGTCCGGCGGGAAGAAATAGCCTGCGCCTTCCAGCAGATTCTCGAACTGCGCGATCATTCCTTCCAGTTCCGACTGCGGCGCCGGTTCGCCCAGATCGACCACCGTCGGCTGCTCCAGGGAGGCCTGCTTCGACCATTCATAGGCGCACAGGATCACCGCCTGCGCCAGATTGAGCGATCCGAATTCCGGATTGATCGGCACCGTCAGGATTTTCCGCGCCAGCGCCACATCCTCTGTCTCCAGTCCCGACCGCTCCGGCCCGAACACATAGGCGGAGCGCCCGGCAACGGCGTGGACCTCCCGCGCCGCCTCTTCGGGCGTCACCACCGGCTTGGTCACGCCGCGCTTGCGCACGGTCGTCGCATAGACATGCGCGCAATCGGCCACGGCGTCGGCCAGCGATTCGAACACTTCCGCCTTGTCCAACACCACATCGGCGCCCGCCGCAGACGGCCCGGCATCTGGATTGGGCCAGCCGTCGCGGGGCGACACCAGCCGCATCTGGGTCAGGCCGAAATTCAGCATGGCCCGCGCTGCCTTACCGATATTCTCGCCAAGTTGCGGGCGGACGAGCACGATGATGGGGGTGAGGGGCGTAATTTTTTCCATGTTACCGTTCGTCCTGAGTAGGGGCTGAGCTTGTCGAAGCCCCGTATCGAAGGACTTGCGCGCGAGCAGACTGATCATGTCCCAGTCGCCAGCGATCAGCGCTTCCTTTTTCTTCCGCGACCAGCCTTTGACCCGCTGCTCAGCGGACAGTGCTTCTTCGCGAGTTCCGAAATCCTGTTGCCAGACCAGAGACACTGGCCGCCGGTTTTGCGTATATCCTGCAATTTCGCCAGCTTGATGCTGAGCGATGCGGCTTTCCAGATTATCCGTGTGCCCCAGATAATAGCTGCCGTCCGAACAGCGCAGCATATAGGCGTGGAATGTCACGGCATGGTCCCTCGATACGCCATTTCGACAGGCTCAATGTCTACTCAGGACGAACGGAGGTTGAGGGAGGCATGAGAGCCCTCAATCACTCCCGACCTCCTTCACCGTGGAGGCGAAATCCTCGAAATCCCGAGCATCGGTGAAGTCCTTGTACACGCTGGCGAAGCGGATATAGGCAACGCTGTCGAGGCGTTTCAGCCCTTCCATCACCATTTCCCCAATCGCCCGCGCTGGAACTTCGCCGTCGCCTGACGTCTCCAACTGCCGCTGGATGCCGGAGATCAGCTTCTCCAGCCGACTGGGATCGATCGGCCGCTTCCGGCAGGCGATGCCGATGGAGCGCGCCAGCTTGTCCCGGTCGAAGGCTTCCTTGCGCCCCTCGCTCTTCACCACCCAGATGTCGCGGAGCTGTATCCGTTCGAAGGTGGTGAAGCGCGCGCCGCAGGCTTCGCACTGACGCCGGCGGCGGATGGCGGCGCCATCCTCCGTCGGGCGGCTGTCCTTCACCTGGCTGTCGTCATGGGCGCAGAAGGGGCAACGCAAGGGCGCTTACCCTTCGTAGATCGGGAAACGGGCGCAGAGGGCGGAGACGCGGTCGCGCACATTGGCTTCCACGGCTGCGTCGCCATGCTCGCCATGATCGCGCAGCCCCTCCAGAACATCCGCGATCATGTCGCCAATAGCCTCGAACTCCGCAACGCCGAACCCGCGCGTCGTTCCCGCAGGGGAACCAACCCGAATACCGCTGGTCTTGGTCGGCGGCAGCGGATCGCCCGGCACGCCATTCTTGTTGCAGGTGATGAAGCTGCGTTCCAGCGCCTCGTCCGCATCCTTGCCCGAAATGCCGTAGGGGCGCAGGTCGATCAGGGCGAGATGCGTGTCGGTGCCGCCGGAAACCACCGCAAGGCCGCGCTGCTCCAGCTTCGAAGCCAGCGCCTTTGCATTGGTGACGATCGCCTGCGCATAAGTCCTGAATTCAGGACGCAGCGCCTCGCCGAAGGCAACCGCCTTCGCCGCGATCACATGCATCAGCGGCCCGCCCTGAAGGCCGGGGAACACCGCCGAATTGATCTTCTTCGCAATGGCCTCGTCATCGGTCAGGATCATGCCGCCACGCGGACCGCGCAGGGTCTTGTGCGTGGTGGTGGTCACGACATGGGCATGGCCAAAGGGCGTCGGATGCGCCCCGCCAGCCACCAGCCCGGCAAAATGCGCCATGTCCACCATCAGCAGCGCGCCGACCTTGTCCGCGATCGCGCGGAAGCGGGCGAAGTCGAGGTGGCGGGGATAGGCCGAACCGCCCGCGATGATCAGCGTGGGCTTTGCTTCGATCGCCTGCGCCTCCAGCGCGTCATAATCGATGAGGTGCGTATCCTCGCGCACGCCATATTGCACGGCATTATACCATTTGCCCGACAGCGCGGGCTTCGCGCCATGGGTCAGGTGACCGCCTGCATCGAGCGACAGGCCCATGATGGTGTCGCCCGGCTTGGTCAGCGCCAGCATCACCGCGCCGTTCGCCTGCGCGCCCGAATGGGGCTGCACATTGACGAAGCCGCAGTTGAAGATTTCCTTCGCGCGGTCGATGGCCAGCTGCTCGACCTCGTCCGACGGGGCGCAGCCCTGATAATAGCGCTTGCCGGGATAGCCTTCGGCATATTTGTTGGTGAAGACCGAACCCTGCGCCTCCAGCACCGCCTTGGATACGATATTTTCCGAAGCGATCAGCTCGATCTGGTTCTGCTCGCGCTTCAATTCCCTGGTGACGCCCGCGAACACCGCCGGATCGGCATCGGCGAGGCTGCGCGTGAAATAGCCTTCGGAGCGGATGTCCGACAGGTCGGGCTGGGTGAGGGTAGCGGTGCTCATAGGGCAGGCTCCTTAAAGCGCGGGATGGGAGAGCTTTTCAACGCGGCCGGCATGGCGGCCACCGCCGAAATCGGTGGAAAGGAAGGCGGAGACGCAGGCCTTGGCCATGTCGACGCCGGTCAGGCGCGCGCCCATGGCGAGGACATTGGCATCATTATGCTCGCGGCTGAGCGCGGCCGACAACGGCTCCGACACCAGAGCGCAGCGGCAGGCGGGGTTGCGGTTCACGGCGATGGAAATGCCGATGCCCGATCCGCAGAGCGCAATGCCACGTTCGGCGGCGCCGGACGCCACCGCCTTCGCCAGCTTGTAACCGAAATCGGGATAATCCACGCGGTCGGCAGTCGCTGGACCCAGATCGTCGACCTCATGCCCTTCGCCGCGCAGCCAGTCGGCAAGTTCCGCCTTCAGATCGACGGCGGCATGGTCGGAAGCGATGGCGATTTTCACGATAAGGTTGTCCACTCACGCAAAAGGTGATTCGTTCCCGCGCCTCATAGGGGCAGCGCCGCGATATTGCCACAGTCCACCGGCCGACCTATGGCCTGCTTCATGGCTGGCACGATTTTATCCATATTGATGCTCGCAGGCATGGCGCTGACCGGCGGCGGCGCCTACGCCATCGTGAAGAAGGGCAACCGCAAACGGGGCATGCTGATGATCCTCGCCGGACTGGTGATGTTCGGCAATGTCGCCATCTCCGCGATTCCCGGGCCGGACCTGCCGGTGCTGGAAAACGCCCGCTAGGCGCGAAAGGCCACCGCCGTCAGCAGGTCGGTCTGTGTAACTAGTCCGCATAGCCGCCGATCGTCATCGACCACGATCGCCTCCCGCCGGACACCGCTGGTCAATGGCCGCAGCAGAGCCGCCACGGGCGTGTCCGCATGCACGATATAGGGCTCGGACGCAATGTCCTGCACCCGCCCGCCCTCTCTCGCCAGATCCAGCGGGCCCACCACGCCTTGAACCCGGCCGGCATCGTCCAGCACGGGAAGCGACAGCAGCCGCCGATCGTGCAGTAATTGCCGCGCCGCGGCCACCGGCTGGCCCGCCCGCACGGTGACGACATCGCGCGACATGATCTCGCCGCACGCCAGCCTGCCATGCGTCCGCTCGGCCGCCCGCATTTCCGCATCGTGCAGCACCGCCTGCAAGTCGGCCGCATTCACGTCCAGCCTGTCGCCATAGGCGTTCAGCGCTTCCTCCACGTCCTGTTCGGACGGCGTGCGCAGGATCGGCGGGGGGTCGCTGGTGCCATGGGTGGTCGCCGCCTTGGCCGCGACATGGGGATAGCTGTGCCCGGCCAGCCGGTGGAAGAGGATTGCGACGGTCACGAGCAGCGCCGTGTTCACGCCGACAGGCACGATCGCGAACATATAGCTCGGCGCGCCATGCGTCGCGCCCAGTACGGCGGAGAGGGCGACGGCGCCTCCGGGCGGGTGGAGGCAGCGCAGCAGCGACATGGCGCCGATCGCGCAGCCTACCGCCAGCGCGGCGGCGATGGCGGGATCGGGGATCAGCCGGACCACCATGACTCCGACCAGTGCCGATATGATATTGCCGCCCAATACCGGCCAGGGCTGGGCCAGTGGACTGGCGGGCACGGCAAAAAGCAGCACTGCCGATGCGCCCATGGGTGCGACCAGCAGTGGATGGGCGATCCCGTTTCCCAGCATCAGTCCGCAGAGCAGCCCGGTAACGGCGATGCCGCCAATGGCGCCGCTCGCCGCCTTCAGCCGGTCCAGGAAGCCGGGACCGGCGGGAGCGGGGACGAAGGCGCTGTAATAGCGGCTCCAGATCAGGCGGACGTCGTTCTTCGGATCGGTCATGGGGCGCTGCCGCTAAAGCCCGCATGCCGACGGGCCAAGCGCAAAATTCCTCAGCCGCCTCAACCGCAGCTTCCATTCCCTTGCGGGAGGACCATGTACGATGGGCCAAAAAGAAAAGGGGCCGCCGCAGCAGCCCCTCCACCTCGAACAGCGGCAATCGCCTTATCGGATCGGAGAATCCGGCGACAGGCGCATGTCGAGATAATTGTCGACCGACTTCATGAGCTGGTCCAGTTCATGCTCGAAAAAATGGTTCGCGCCACGGATTTCGTCATGGTGGATGGTGATGCCCTTCTGCGTGCGCAGCTTGTCCACCAGCTTCTGCACGGCGCTTGCCGTCACGACCTCGTCCGCCGTCCCCTGCACGATGATGCCGGAGGAGGGGCAGGGCGCCAGGAAGGAGAAGTCATACATGTTCGCCGGCGGCGCTACCGAGATGAAGCCCCGGATTTCCGGACGGCGCATCAAAAGCTGCATGCCGATCCAAGCACCGAAGGAGAAGCCGGCGATCCAGGTCGTCTGCGCCTCCGGATGGAAGCTCTGCACCCAGTCGAGCGCGGCGGCGGCATCCGACAGTTCGCCAATGCCGTTGTCGAACGTGCCCTGGCTGCGCCCGACGCCCCGGAAGTTGAAGCGCAAGGTGGCGAAGCCGCGCCGCACGAAGGTCTTGTAGAGCGCCTGGGTGATGCGGTCGTTCATGGTGCCGCCGCCCTGCGGGTGCGGATGCAGGATCATCGCGACGGGCGCGCGGGGGCGGGGCGGCGGGCTGAAGCGGCCTTCGAGGCGACCTTCGGGTCCGGGGAAAATAACGTCGGGCATGGCACCTGTTATGGTTCTGGGCGGCCCAACCCGAAACCGGGCGAGCCGCGAATGGAGAGGGCGCAGCAGCCAGTGCTGGCGCTACGCGACAGACCGCCTATATAGAAGTCGCCACCATTTCCGCAATCAATGAGTCTTCCCAAATCCGTGGCTTCCGACCGTCTCTATCTGGATCACGCCGCCACCACGCCGATCCTGCCCCAGGCAAGGGCAGCGATGGTCGAGGCGATGGAGAACTGGTCCAACCCGTCCAGCCCCCATGGCGACGGCCGCGCCGCCCGCGCCCTGCTGGAGGATGCCCGGCGGCGCATCGGCGCGGCGCTGGGATGGGGCGGGCAGATCATCTTCACCTCCGGCGCGAGCGAAGCCATCGCCATCGCACTGGGCCGCGCCAGCTTTGACCGCATCCTGACCTCTCCCGTCGAACATGATTCGGTCCTGCGCGTCACGCCCCAGGCCGAGCGGCTTCAGGTGGACGCAAATGGCCTTCTCCCTGGTCCTTCCCGCCGTTGCGAGGATGAGGGGCATGAGACCATCCTTGCCATCCAGCATGTCAACAACGAAACCGGGGTCATCCAGCCTCTCGATGCGATAGACCGCAAGGGCGCCGTCCTTTTCGCGGACTGCGCCCAGAGTGCAGGCAAACTCCCCCTCCCGGATGCCGACATGATCGCGATCAGCGCGCATAAATTCGGCGGTCCTCCGGGCACGGGCGCGCTTCTGATCAAGGATCTTGCGCTGATCCGCCCGAGCGGCGGTCAGGAGCAGGGCTATCGCCCCGGCACCGAAAACCTGCCC
Organism: Sphingobium sp. PNB; assembly: GCF_019873065.1. Classification (NCBI taxonomy): domain Bacteria; kingdom Pseudomonadati; phylum Pseudomonadota; class Alphaproteobacteria; order Sphingomonadales; family Sphingobiaceae; genus Sphingobium; species Sphingobium sp. PNB. The sequence goes on along the minus strand of NZ_JAINEZ010000019.1, from coordinate 56,845 downwards.
GCCATCCTCGCCATGGCGGCGGCGCTCGACGCGCGCACGGACTGGCTTTCCAAAGCCGCGATCCTTCGCGCGCGGCTCGACGCCGCCATCGAAGCGGCCGGCGGAGAGATCGTCGCCCGCAATGCCCCGCGCATCCCGACCATCGCCAGCTATCGCATGCCCGGCCTTTCCGCCCGCGCCCAGCTTATCCAGTTCGACCTCGCCGGCATTTCCGTTTCGGCCGGCAGCGCCTGTTCTTCGGGTTCGCTCAAGACCAGCCATGTCCTCCATGCCATGGGCTGGGACGATGCGCGGGCGGGCGAAGTCGTCCGGGTCAGCTTCGGCCCGGATACGAGCGAGAAGGATCTGGATCGCTTCGCCGCGGCCTGGAACCGGATGGCGGGGCGGGCCCGGTGACGATCTATCTCGATTATCAGGCGACGACGCCTCTTGCGCCCGAAGCCTTCGATGCGATGGTCCCCCTGCTCCGCGACCAGTTCGCCAATCCGCACAGCGCCCACAGGCTGGGCCGCGCCGCCACCGCGCAGGTCGATCTTGCCCGCGCGGAAATCCTGAAGCTGCTGCCCGATGGCGGCCGCCTGATCTTCACCTCCGGCGCGACCGAGGCGCTCAACATGGCGATCCAGGGCGCTCCGTCGGGCGGCATCGTCACCATCGCCACCGAACATGCCGCCGTCCTCGACACGGTCGATGCGCTGCGCCGGGCGGGCCGGGACGTCACGATCCTGCCGGTCGGTCCCGACGGGATCGTCGACCTTGAAGAAGCCGCCTGGGCGATCCGTCCCGGCACGGCGCTCGTCGCGGCCATGCTGGTCAATAACGAGATCGGCGTCATCCAGCCTGTTGCGGAGCTGGCCGACCTTGCGCATAGGGCAGGCGCGCTGTTCCTCTGCGACGCCGTGCAGGGCTATGGCCGCGTGCCCATCGCGCCCCGCTGCGACATGATCGCGATCAGCGCCCACAAGATCCATGGGCCGAAAGGCATCGGGGCGCTCTGGCTGCGCGAGGACGTGACTCTCACGCCGATCATCCACGGCGGCGGCCAGGAGGGCGGCCTGCGTTCGGGCACCCTTTCGCCGGCCCTGTGCGCGGGTTTCGGGGCCGCCGCCCGGCTGATGCGCGAACGCGCGGAAAGCGACCGCCTGCATGTGGAAGCGCTCTGGAGCGCCGCCCGTGGCCTCTTCTCCCAATGGACGGTCAACGGCAGCGAGGATTTGCGCTATCATGGCAATCTGAACCTCCGAAGGGCAGGAGTCGACGGCGCGCGGTTGTTGTCGGAATGCCGCGATGTCGCTTTTTCGCTCGGCAGCGCTTGCGCAAGTGGGTCCGGGCGGCCTAGCCATGTGCTGCGCGCACTCGGCCTTTCAGACGCGGAGGCGCGCGGATCGGTGCGGATCGGCTTCGGCCGGTACACGACACTGGCCGAATTGGGGGATGCGGCGGAGGCAATGAACAGGGCAGCCCAAATATGGGCGCCATGAAGCGTCGTGCGAAAGAGCGGAAAACCGTTTTTCGCATCATGCGGCAACAGAGAGCGGGGAACGCATATCATGACCAGGGTCGTCTTCATCAGCGCCGATGGAGAGCATAAGCAGGAGGTCGAAGCGCCGACAGGCGCCGTGTTGCTGGAGGTCGCGCAGGCAGCGGGCCAGCCGCTCGAGGGAACCTGCGAGGGGCAGATGGCCTGCTCCACCTGCCATGTCATCGTCGATGCCGCCGACTTCCCGAAGCTGAAGCGGGCGAGCGAGGATGAGGAGGACATGCTGGACCTTGCCGCCGCCGCGACCCGAACCAGCCGCCTGTCCTGCCAGATCGTGCTGGACGAAAAGCTGGACAGCCTGACGGTCCGCATTCCGGGCGAATCCTATAATATGCAGGGGATGTAGGCTTGTCGAAGCGCCTGATCCTTGCGGCCCTGCTGCTCGCCGCGCCGGCTTTCGCGCAGCAGGAGGCGCCGCGACCTTCGCTCCTGCCGCCAGCGCCCCGCTACATGGTGAGCGAATCCGCTTTGGCATCCGTGCGCAATCCCAAGGAGATAGAGAGCGCGACTGGCGGCCGGCTGGGCGTCGCGCTGGTCGACAGCAAGGGCGCTTTGATGCTGGGCTTCAACCGGGACGAGCGCTTCGCCATGTGTTCGACCTTCAAGGCCCCGCTCGCCGCCGCCGTGCTGACCGGTGCGGAAGGCGGCAAGTTCGGGTTGGAAGGGCAGATCAGCTTCACCAGGTCCGATCTCCTGGACTATGCTCCGGTCGTCAGGAAGAATGTGAAGCGCGGCCGCATGTCGATGGAGGAACTGGCGGCGGCAGCCGTGGAGGTCAGCGACAACAGCGCCGCCAACCTGCTGCTGCCGATGGTCGGCGGGCCGGAGGGCCTGACCCGCTTCATCCGCGCCCATGGCGACATGGTGACGCGGCTCGACCGCAATGAGCCCTCGCTCAACGAAAATGTCGAGGGCGACGAGCGCGACACCACCAGCCCCGCCGCCATGGCCGGCCTGATGGGCCGCCTGATCTTCCGCGACCTCGCGCCGGAAAGCGCCGAAAAGCTGCGCGGCTGGCTCAATGCCAGCACAACCGGCGCCAACCGGATCAAGGCGGGCCTGCCCAAGGGCTGGACATCGGGCAGCAAGACCGGAAGCTGCGGCACCGCCTATAATGACGTGGCGCTGGTAAAGGCCCCGTCGGGCGAGGAATATATCCTCGCCATCTATCTCGACCGCCCGACCATCGACGCCAGGGCCGCCGAAGCCGCCATAGCCGAAACCGCCCGCGCGGCGCTGGATTTCGTCGGGAAGGCGCAGAAGACGGGGCTGGAATAAAGCCGCGACCTTGCTGGGAATACGGCGCTCTTCTGGCGATCCCTCTCCTTGGCCCCTTGCCATAACCGCCACCTTTCGCCATATGCCGCGCCGGGAGTCGGGCGGACGTAGTCGTCGCGAACCTGGTCAGGTCCTGACGGAAGCAGCCACAGTGATTTCGCTGCGGGTCGTTCCGGCTCCCACCTCCAAACAGCATCCGTTCGGACCGGGCCTGACGGCGTCCACTTCTTCTTTCGATGTTGGAACGATGAAGGCTGCCCTTCGGGTCGCCAAGCCCCGTACGAACGGCTAGAAGATTCGCATGTCCGATTCCCCCCAGCCCTATCGCGTGCTCGCGCGCAAATATCGCCCGCGCAATTTCCGGGAACTGATCGGGCAGGACGCGATGGTCCAGACGCTGGGCAATGCGATCCGCCGGGGACGCCTGGCCCATGCCTTCCTGATGACCGGCGTGCGCGGCGTGGGAAAAACCTCCACCGCGCGCCTCATCGCCAAGGGGCTGAACTGCATCGGCCCGGACGGGCAGGGCGGTCCCACCATCGATCCCTGCGGCGTCTGCGAACCCTGCATGGCCATTGCCGAGGGACGCCATATCGACGTGGTCGAAATGGACGCCGCCAGCCATACCGGCGTCGACGATGTGCGGGAAATCATAGAGGCGGTGCGCTACGCCGCCGTTTCGGCCCGCTACAAGATCTATATCATCGACGAAGTTCACATGCTGTCCAAGAACGCCTTCAACGCGCTTCTGAAGACGCTGGAGGAGCCGCCGGCGCATGTGAAATTCCTCTTCGCCACGACGGAAGTGAACAAGGTGCCGGTGACGGTGCTGTCGCGCTGCCAGCGCTTCGACCTGCGCCGCATCCCCGCCGAACTGCTCGCCGCCCATTTCGCCCATGTGGTGGAGGCGGAATCGGTCGCGGCCGAACCCGATGCGCTGGCGCTGATCGCCCAGGCGGCCGAGGGTTCGGCCCGCGACGGCCTGTCCATCCTGGACCAGGCCATAGCGCATGCGGAAATGGGCGAAGGCGCCCCGCTCGTCACCGCCGTGCAGGTTCGCGACATGCTGGGCCTCTCCGACAGGGGCGCCACACGCCGCCTGCTGGGCCTGCTGCTCGAAGGCGACACCGGCGCGCTGCTTGGCGCGGTGCGCGATCAATATGCGCTTGGCGTGGAGCCGCTCTCGCTGATGCGTGGCCTGCTGGAACTGGTCCATGCGGTGACGCTGGTGAAGGCGGGCCGCGACATCGCCAATCCCGGCCAGTCGGCGGAGGAGCGCGAGGCTCTGGCGGATTGGGCCTCGCAACTCGGCTTCGCGCCGCTGCACCGGCTATGGCAATTGCTGCTGAAGGGCCATGAAGAGGTTGCCAGCGCGGCATTGCCGATCGAAAGCTGCGAAATGGCGCTGCTGCGCGTGATGCACGCCGCGACCATGCCCGACCCCGGCGAGATCGCCCGCCTGCTGCGCGAAGGCGCGCCCGCCGCCGCCGCTCCGGGGCAGGCGCCCGCCGCCATACCCTCCGGATCACCTGCCGCGAAACTTCCGGCCAGCTTCGAAGAGCTGATCGAAGCCTTCTGGCAGCGCGGCAAGGGGCAACTTGCGCAGGAAATGCATGATTGCATCGGCCTTGTCCGCTATGCCGCGCCGGAGCTGGACTATGCCCCGACGTCTTCCCTGTCGTCCGATTTCCTTGCCCGCCTGAACCCGGCGCTGCGCGAGGTGACCGGCACGGCCTGGCGCGTCAGCGCCGTCGACGGTCCTGCTGCGCCGACCCTGCTGGAACAGGAAATGCGCAAGGCGGCGGATGCCCGTGCGGAAATCATGGAAACCCCGGTGGTCAAGGCGGCGTTGGCTGCTTTCCCCGATGCCGAGCTTGGCGACGAGCTCGAACAATGGAGTGCAGAGCGATGAAGGATCTGAACGAAATATTGGGCATGGCGAGCCGCGTGCAGGAGGAACTGCAACGCGCCCAGGAAAATCTCGACAAGCTGGAGGTGGAGGGCAGCGCAGGCGGCGGACTGGTCAAGGTCCGCGCCTCGGCCAAGGGGCGCATATTGGGCGTCGCCATCGACGACAGCCTGCTCGCCGTGTCGGAAAAGCAGATGCTGGAGGACCTTATCACCGCCGCGTTCAACGATGCGCGCAAGAAGGCGGATGAAGTGTCCAGCGCCGAAATGGGCAAGATGACCGCCGGCCTGCCGCTGCCGCCCGGCTTCAAACTGCCTTTCTGATCGTGAGCGTGCCGGGGATCAGCCTTTATTCATCATTGCGATCCCATAACGCATGATTGAACCATGCGGCGACCATCCCCATAAAGGCGATGAACCGCATGACTGGGTGGAATGTCACCCCGGAGAGTGAATGACTACGCAATATCCCCTGCTTCCTCTGCGCGACATCGTCGTCTTCCCGCAGATGATCGTGCCGCTGTTCGTGGGCCGCGACAAGAGCGTGGCCGCGCTCGAATCGGCGATGGAAGGCGACAAGGAAATCTTCCTCGTGTCGCAGCTCGACCCGGCGGAGGATGATCCGGGCCAGGATTCGCTCTACGACACCGGCGTCATCGCCGTGGTGCTGCAATTGCTGAAGCTGCCCGACGGCACCGTTCGCGTGCTGGTGGAGGGCAAGCAGCGCGCCCGGCTGGACGGCATCGGACAGGCCGACGGCCATATGGTCGCGGATGTGACGGCGGTCGAGGAAATCGACGCCGAAGGGCCGGAAGCCGCCGCGCTGATGCGTTCGGTGGCGGAGCAGTTCGAAAATTACGCCAAGCTCAACAAGAAGCTGCCGGCGGAAACCCCCGTGCAGTTGCGCGAGATCGAGGATGCGGGACGTCTGGCCGATGCCGTCGCCGCCAACATCAATGTCAAGGTCGCCGACAAGCAGTCGCTGCTGGTCGAAGCCGACCCGGTCAAGCGCCTCGAAATGGTCTTCGCCTTCATGGAGGGCGAACTGGGCGTGCTCCAGGTGGAGAAGAAGATTCGCGGCCGCGTGAAGCGGCAGATGGAGAAAACCCAGCGCGAATATTATCTCAATGAGCAGTTGAAGGCGATCCAGCGCGAACTGGGCAATGGCGATGGCGAAGAAGGCGACGAACTCGCTGAACTCACCGAGAAGATCGCCAAGGCCAAGCTGAGCAAGGAAGCCCGCGCCAAGGCGACGGCGGAGCTGAAGAAGCTCAAGGGCATGCAGCCCATGTCCGCCGAAGCCACGGTGGTGCGCAACTATCTCGACGTGCTGCTGGGCCTGCCCTGGGGCAAGAAGGGCAAGGTCAAGACCGACCTCAAAAAGGCGCAGGCGATCCTCGATGAGGATCATTTCGCGCTGGAGAAGGTCAAGGACCGGATCATCGAATATCTCGCGGTGCAGGCGCGCACCAACAAGCTGAAGGGCCCCATCCTGTGCCTCGTCGGGCCTCCGGGCGTCGGCAAGACCTCGCTCGGCCGTTCGATCGCCAAGGCGACCGGGCGGGAGTTCGTGCGCCAGTCGCTGGGCGGCGTGCGCGACGAAGCGGAAATCCGGGGGCACCGCCGCACCTATATCGGTTCATTGCCGGGCAAGATCGTGACCAACCTCAAGAAGGCCGGGACGATGAACCCGCTCTTCCTGCTGGACGAAATCGACAAGCTGGGACAGGATTTTCGCGGCGACCCCGCCTCCGCGCTGCTGGAGGTGCTGGACCCCGAACAGAACAGCAAGTTCCAGGATCATTATCTGGAGATCGACGTCGACCTTTCAGACGTCATGTTCGTGACCACCGCCAACTCCCTGAATCTGCCGCAACCTTTGCTCGACCGCATGGAGATCATCCGGCTCGAAGGCTATACGCAGGATGAAAAGGTCGAGATCGCCCAGCGGCATCTGTTGCCCAAGCAGATCGACGCCCACGGCCTGAAGGAAGGCGAACTCGACGTTACCGAGGAGGCGGTTCGCGATCTGATCCGCTACTACACCCGCGAAGCCGGCGTCCGCACGCTGGAGCGCGAAGTGGCGCGCCTCGCCCGCAAGGCGCTGCGCAAGATCCTCGAAGGCGCCTATGACAAGGTGACGATCACGCCGGACAATCTGGCCGACTATGCCGGCGTGCGTAAATTCCGCCACGGCGTGGGTGAGGAAGAGCATCAGATCGGCGCGGTGACGGGCTTGGCGTGGACCGAGGTGGGCGGCGAACTGCTGACCATCGAAGCGGTGACCGTGCCCGGCAAGGGCGCGATCAAGACCACCGGCAAGCTGGGCGAGGTCATGAACGAGTCGGTCCAGGCCGCCTTCTCTTATGTGAAGGCGCGCTCGCCCGGCTATGGGATCAAGCCCAGCATTTTCACCCGCAAGGACATCCACATCCACCTTCCCGAAGGCGCGGTGCCCAAGGATGGCCCCTCGGCAGGCATCGGCATGGTGACGACCATCGTGTCGACCCTGACCGGCATTCCGGTGCACAAGGATGTGGCGATGACCGGTGAAGTCACGCTGCGGGGCCGCGTCCTTCCTATCGGCGGCCTCAAGGAAAAGCTGCTTGCGGCGCTGCGCGGCGGCATCAAGACGGTGTTGATCCCCGCGGAAAACGAGAAGGATCTGGCGGAGATTCCGGCCAATATCAAGGAAGGGCTGGAGATCGTTCCCGTGTCCCATGTCGATGAGGTGCTGGCCCGCGCACTGATGAGCAAGCCGGAAGCGATCGCGTGGACCGAGGAGGATGACCTTGCCGCCCAGCCGAACCCGGCGCAGGGGCGGGACGGGGAAGCGTCCATTCGGCACTGAGCTGGGTAATGAAAGCGGCGTCGCACGGCTATTCAGCAAGCTTTTACCATAAAATCTTGCTTGACCGGCCGCCGACGCTGCTTTCCCTTTGACAAGGCCCGAAAGCTGGGCCTTATTGCGCCGCCTACGCCGCGATTCCTAAACTATCCAAACAGCTAGAAGGGGGTTCCCAAGGCATGAACAAGCAGGATCTTATCAGCGCAGTCGCTGAAAGCAGCGGCCTTTCCAAGAGCGACGCCAGCAAGGCCGTCGAGGGTGTTTTCGACGCCATCACCGGAGCCCTGAAGAAGGGGGATGAAGTTCGTCTGGTCGGTTTCGGCACTTTCTCCGTTTCGCAGCGCAAGGCCTCGACCGGCCGCAACCCGCGCACGGGCGAGACGATGACGATCAAGGCTTCGGCCCAGCCCCAGTTCAAGGCCGGCAAGGGCCTGAAGGACTCGGTCAACTAAGGATTTTCAAGGGGCGCTCCCCGGTGGAGCGCCTCGGTCCGTTTTCGAGCCGGCATCGCGGTTGGCGGAATTTTTATCGGAGAGAGACTGCCGGATTTGAGCGCGGCAGCAGGGAGCGGGGCTCTCATGCGCGCTGATCTTCCAGGGCATGAAAGGGGTGGGGGCATCACGCTTCTCACCCCTTTTCTTTTTATTTCGGCATTGCGGCTTTTTCCGCATCAGGCCGCTTGACGGCGCGGGAAGGGCCGCATATGTGGCCCTTCTCTCAAGGGGCACAGCCCCTGTGGCGATCGTAGCTCAGTTGGTTAGAGCGCCGGTTTGTGGTACCGGAGGTCGCGGGTTCGGATCCCGTCGATCGCCCCATTTTCCTTCGATGGATGAATTTGCGTGAGGGGCGCCGGATCGCCTTCGAACCTGGTTTGCGCTCAGCCAGTCGACATGCTCTCCTTCTTTCCCGCGACGGCTCTTCATCATTCAGGGCTTCGCATGAGCGCCACCGCCCTCTATAGCCGCCTTCATGGACGAAGCACGTGACCGGGGCCTGACCCTCAATCCCAAATATGACAAGGACGGCCTAATCACAGCCGTCGTGACCGATGTGGACAGCGGGGAACTGCTGATGGTCGCGCATATGAATGCGGAGGCGCTTCAGCTTACCCGCGATACCGGCCTTGCGCATTTCTGGTCGCGCAGCCGCCAGTCGCTCTGGAAGAAGGGCGAGACGTCCGGCCATATGTTGCAGGTGCGGGATCTTCGCATCGACTGCGACCAGGACGCTGTCTGGGTGAAGGCTCTACCCGCCGGTCCCACCTGTCACACCGGCGCGCGCTCCTGCTTCTTCCGCCGCATCGGCCCGGAAGGCCTGACAGCTGTCGATGCGGCCGACTAGCCTTGCCGCATTGCTGTTGCTCGCGGCGTGCCAGCGTGAGGCTGCGCCCGCACAGGGGCCGCGCGAAACCGGCATGCAGACCAGTTCCGGCCTCGAACGTGCAGCGATCGAAACCGGCGTGATCGCTGATGCGGCCAAGGTGCCTGCCATCGGCCTCTACCAGCGCAATCATGAAGCCGGTCGCGATGCGCTTTGCGTAGTCCCGGCCAAAAATGGCGACTATCGCTTCGGCCTGGAGGCGACCTTCGGGGAGGATCAGAGCTGTGCAGGCAGGGGCTCCGCGCGGCCAGCGGGCGACAAGCTGATCCTCAGCTTCTCTCATAGCGATCATTGCATCGTGGTGGCTCAATATGACGGCGATCAACTATCGCTGCCGGGCGTTGTCGACATGAACTGCGCGACTGTCTGCAAGGGAAGGGGCTCCCTCGAAGGCGTCAGCTTCCCCCGCGTGGCGAGCGACGCCGCGTCGGCTTTCCAGGCCCGCGACAGTGGTGGCGGGCTGCTATGCGAGTCGGACTAGACGCTTCGGACCCTGTCATGCTCCGGCGAACGGCGGAGTGCGGGATGTGTTGGAGGACTTACTCGCAGGCTACCGTCGCCAAGCGCAAGGACCTTTGGCGCAGGTTCAAGGCCAGCAGGAAGACCGCCAAGCCCCCCAAGGCCAATCCCGCGCCGATCCACCCGGTCGATGTCAGGCCGTAGCCGGCCGAGATCGCGAGCCCGCCAAGCCATGGTCCCAGCGCATTGGCGACATTGAAGGCGCCGTTATGCGCCGCCGCCGCCAACGTCTGCGCATCGCCCGCCACGTCCATCAGCCGGGTCTGCAACACGCTACCCAGGCCCCCGCCGCAGCCGATCAGGAAGATCACCAGCGACAGGCTCCAGATATTGCCGGCCATCAGCGGGAACAACGCCAGCGACGCCGCGCTCCACAGCAGCACGCCGATAGCGGTCCGATTCGGCGCCCGATCTGCCGCTGAGGCCGCAACAAGATTGCCGATCGTCAGGCCTATGCCGAAGATCGCCAGCACCACCGGCACCAACTCCTCGGACACATGGGTCACGGAAATCATCGTCGAGGCGACATAGGTGTAAACCGCGAACAGCCCGCCGAAGCCGATAGCGCCGGTCAGCAGCGTCAGCAGCACCTGCGGTTCGCGCAACGCGCCCAGTTCGCGCATCGGGCTGGCTTCCGGATCGCCGGCGTCGCGCGGCGCATAGATCGCCACCAGCGTCACCGTGATCACCGCCAGCAACGCCACGATGCCAAAGCCCCAGCGCCACCCCAGCGCCTGCCCCGTCCAGTTCGCCACCGGCACGCCGACCACGGTGGCGACCGTCAGGCCCGTCATCACCTGCGCCACCGCCAGCGCGCGCCGGTCATTCGGCACCAGGGACGCCGCCACCAGCGCCGCGACGCCGAAATAGGCACCATGGGGCACACCGCTCAGGAAGCGGAACAACAGCATGGTCGTATAGTCGGGCGACAGGGCGCTGAGCGCATTGCCTATCGCGAACCATGCCATCAGCCCGATCAGCAGCTTCCGCCGGGGCAGCCGCGCGCCCAGCACGGCGATCAGCGGTGCGCCCACCACCACGCCCAGCGCATAGGCGCTGATGGCATGGCCCGCCATGGGTTCGCTGATACGCAGATCGCCCGCGAAAAAGGGCAGCAGGCTCATCGCCGCGAATTCAGTCGTGCCGATGGCGAAGGCGCCCATGGAGAGCGCGAGAATGACGAGAGCGGGGTGAACCGCGCGGCTGGCCTGCGCCATCGGTTGCTCCATGTTGCGATGCGATAGGAATGCCGTCCGCACATGATAGAGTTGCGGATTGAAATCAAGTTATGTTCACATGACTTTATTGCAATTACGCCAATAAGTTGCGCAACTCACATGGCCTGTCGGGCTTGGCTGGTGTCCAGCATCCTGCCATTGGTGATGACGACCAGGTCGCCCACCTTGGTCACGCCGAACAGCTTTCTCGCGAACGGCTTTGGCACGCCGATGCAGCCATGGGTGGCATTGCCCCACTGGACGTCGCTGCCGTGGATCGCCACGCCGTCGCTGGTCAGGCGCAGCGTGTATGGCATGGGCGCGTTGTTGTAGGTCCGCGAATAATGATCGGCGTCCTTTTCCGTGATCGGGAACGCGCCAAGCGGACTGGGCTTGTCGTCCGCGCCATAGAGGATGACCGCCGATCCGATCTCATAACCGGCGCGGAATACCGACAATGTCTGCGCCTTGAGGTCAACCGTGATGATGACCCTTCCCGTCGCCGGCGCGCCGCTTTCGTCCCAGACATAATCGCCATGGCGGAAAGGGCCTTCGATGGGGAGCACCCGCCTGACCATCAGGGCGTGCGGATCGACCGCGAGGGGCTGGGCGCGGGTGCGCTCGACGGGTGGGGATGACCTGGCCGGCTTCGGCGCTTCACTCCTTTGAGCGCTTGTCCTGCCCTGCGGAGGGAGATCGCGCCCGCGGCCGAACGACAGGCCCAGCAACAGCATCACCGCCGCCGCACCGCCGCCGATCGCCAGCTTCACCCGCGTCGAAACCCGTCCCGCCATGAACCGTCCGTTATCCCAGATCGTCGTCATCCGCGCGGGGGCGGGGATGACGACCCGTAGCAGCCCAAGCCATTGCAGAAAAAGGTTAAGGCTTCAGCCTTCCCGTTCCACCTCCGCCGCGGCTATGGCGGTAAGGTTCAGGATGCCGCGCGCCGTCACGCCGGGCGTCAGCACATGGATCGGCTGCGCCAGACCGACCAGCATCGGCCCGACCGTGGGCGAACTGGAGGAAGCCGACAGCGCCGTCAGCGTGATGTTCGCAGCGTCGAGATTGGGCATGACCAGCAGGTTGGCCGGCCCCTCGAACCGCGAATCCGGGATCAGCCGCTCGCGCAATCCCTGGCTGAGCGCTGCATCGGCGTGCATCTCGCCATCGACCATCAGTTCCGGCGCGGCCTTCTTCACCAGCTTGAGCGCCTCCCGCATCTTGCGGGCGCTGGGGGAATGGGACGCACCGAAATTGGAATGCGACAGCAGCGCCACGCGCGGCGTCAGCCCGAAATGCTTGAGTTCAGTCGCGCCGAGCAGCGCCATTTCCGCAATCTGGTCGGGCGTGGGATCGGGCACCATATGGGTGTCGGTGATGAACAGCGCGCCCGCGTCCAGGATAAGGCCGGAAAGCGCATAGACCCGGCTGTTGCCCGGGGTGCGGTCGATGATGCGCAGCACATGCTCGACCTCGCCCCAATATTCGCTGTTGCCGCCCACCAGCGCCGCATCGACCCGCCCGGTGCGCAGCAGCATGGCCGCGGTGACGCTGGGCCGGCGATAGACATGGCGCACGACTTCCGCCGAGGAAACGCCGCGCCGCGCGGCGACGGCGCGATACGCCTCGACCAGTTCGCCCATCAGCAGATGGTCCGTTTCGGGATCGACCACCTCGACATCGCGATCCAGCGCGAAGCTGAGGCCGAGGTCGGGCAGTTTCTGGTTCAATATGCGCCGGCGCGCCACGATGATCGGGCGGACGATGCCTTCGTCCAGCGCATCCTGAATGGCGCGCAGCACGCGCTCATCCTCGCCCTCGCCATAGGCGATGCGCCGTTGCGTTCCCCGCGCTGCCTCGAACACCGGCAGCATCAACTGGGCGGAGCGCGTATTCTGCTGCGTGAGCTGTCGCTTATAGGCTTCCAGGTCGAGCTGCCGCTTGGCGACGCCGCTGTCCATGGCCGCCTTTGCCACGGCGCAGGCGATCTCCGCGATCAGGCGCGGGTCGAAGGGGGTGGGGATGATATAGTCCGGCCCGAACACCAGCTTGCGCCCGCCATAGGCCTGGGCGACGCTGTCATGGGCGGGCATGCGGGCGAGATTGGCGATGGCGTCGGCGGCGGCGACCTTCATCGCCTCGTTGATCTCGGTCGCCCGCGCATCCAGCGCGCCCCGGAAGATATAGGGGAAGCACAGGACGTTGTTGACCTGATTGGGATAGTCCGACCGCCCAGTGGCGATGATCGCGTCGGGGCGCGCTTCCCGCGCCACTTCGGGGCGGATTTCCGGCTCCGGATTGGCGAGCGCGAAGATCAGTGGATTGGGGGCCATCAGCGGCAGCCATTCGGGCTTCAGCACACCGGGCGCGGAAAGGCCCAGGAACAGGTTCGCCCCCGGCAGCACGTCGGGCAGGGTCCGCGCATTGGTGGTGCGGGCATAGCGGGCCATGTTCGGCAACATGCCCTCGCGTTCCGAATGGATGACGCCGTCCTTGTCGGTTAGCGTGACATTCTCTTGTCGAAGGCCCATCGACACCAGCAGGTCGACGCAGGCCAGCGCCGCCGCGCCCGCGCCGGAGGTGACGAGCTTGGCATCCGCCAGCGTCTTGCCCTGCAACACCAGTGCATTGCGCACCGCCGCCGCTACCACGATGGCGGTGCCATGCTGGTCGTCGTGGAAGACCGGAATGTTCATCCGCTTCTTCAACTCCGCCTCTATGGCGAAGCATTCCGGCGCCTTGATGTCCTCCAGATTGATGCCGCCGAAGGTCGGTTCCAGCAGGGCGACGGCGTCTACGAATTTCTCGGGATCGGTGGTGTCGACTTCGATGTCGAATACGTCGATGTCTGCGAATTTCTTGAAGAGGACGGCCTTGCCCTCCATCACCGGCTTGGAGGCCAGCGCGCCGATGGAGCCCAGGCCCAGCACTGCCGTTCCGTTGGAGATCACCGCGACCAGATTGCCCCGCGCGGTATAGTCCATCGCCTTTTCGGGATCTGCGGCAATGTCGACGCAGGGCGCGGCGACGCCGGGCGAATAGGCCAGCGCCAGGTCGCGCTGGTTGACCATGCGCTTGGTCGGTTCGATCCTCAGCTTTCCGGGTTGCGGATAGCGGTGATAGTCTAGGGCGGCGCGCCGGGTGTTTTCGTCCATGAAATGGCCCTTAAAGCCGCTTTTCCGCGCGGGCAATGCCCGACCGCTCCCATGGCGGGCTGGGGGCATATAGTCCGACAAGAAAATCAATGAAGGCGGTGATGGCGAGTGGCGGATTATTTTGTGGCAGATGAACGGCATAGAGGCCGACATCCGCCGATCCCTCATGATCCGGCATGATCTGCCGAATATCGCCCCGCTCCAGGGCGTCGCTCACGTCCCAGAGCGAACGCAGGGCGACGCCCACCCCGGAAAGCGCCAGTTCCCGGACCATTTCGCTGCTGTTGGTGCGGACATGGCTGTCGCCTTCGATCAGGACCGGGCCCCTGGGTCCGAGCAGGCGCCAGGGCAATTGTCCCTCCGCCGCCAGCAGGCGGTGCTTGCGAAGATCGGCGGCGGTCTGCGGCATGCCGAAGCGCGTCAGATAATCGGGGGCAGCGCATAGCACGCGCCGGTTGGTCGCCAGCCGATGAGCGGCAAGGCCCTGGCCTGGATCGGCCGTGATGCGGATGGCCAGGTCCGCGCGGGTCGCCAGCAGGTCGGCATAGTCGTCCGACAAATCTATCTGCATCCGGACCTTGGGGTGCGCCTCCAGAAACCGGCCCAGATAGGGTGCGACGTGCATGCGCCCGAAGGATGTCGGCGCGGATACCCGCAGCGTCCCTGTCGCCTCCGCCGAAGCGCCGGAGACGCGCCGCTCCGCCGCGTCCAGCGCGGCCATGATCGCGCGCAGGTCTTCATGCAGCCGTTCGCCGGCCGGAGTCAGCGCCAGCCGCCGCGTGGTCCGGTGGATCAGCCGGGTGCCCAGCCGATCCTCCAGCCGGACCAGCCGCTTCGACACCATGGCGGGCGAGACATGCAATCTTCGTCCCGCCGCCGCCATGCCGCCTTCGTCGACGATCGTCGCGAAAAGATCATAATCCGGGTCCATCATTTGTTTCACCAGAGGAAAATCTGAATTCGAATAATATCATCTACCGCGCATAATGCACCCCGTCTATGGTCCCGTTCAAAGGAGACCATCCATGACCAGCATGACCGATCGCGCGGGCCTCAAGGTCGCGCAGCAACTCGCCACCTTCATCGAGGAGCGCGCGCTTCCCGGCACGGGCATCGATACCGGTGCTTTCTGGCGTGGCGCCGCCGCGATCTTCGCGCAATTCGCGCCGGAAAATGCGGCGCTGCTGGCCAAGCGCGACGCGATTCAGGCACAGATCGACGGCTGGCATCGGGAAAGGGCGGGCCAGCCTGTTGACGCTGCCGCCTATCAGGGCTTCCTGCGCGATATCGGCTATCTCGTCCCCGAACCTGCGCCGTTTCAGATCGGCAGCGAAAATGTCGATGAGGAAATAGGGCGCCTCGCCGGACCGCAACTGGTCGTTCCCATCCTCAACGCCCGTTTCCTGCTGAACGCCGCCAATGCGCGCTGGGGCAGCCTCTACGACGCGCTCTACGGCACCGACGCGATTCCCGGCGCGGCGGCCGGCAAGGGCTATGACGCGCAGCGCGGCGCGCAGGTCATCGCCTGGGCGAAGGCCTTCCTGGACGAAGCGATACCGCTCGCCAACGGCTCCTGGGCCAAGCTTGCCAGCGACGACATCCAGCTTGCCGATCCCGGCCAATATCTCGGACGGAGCGAGAAGGGCCGACTCTTCCGCCATAATGGCCTGCACATCGAAGTCGTCTTCGATCGCGCGCACCCCATCGGCAAGGACGATCCGGCGGGCATAGCCGACGTCATCCTCGAATCCGCGCTCACCACCATCTGCGATCTCGAGGACTCCGTCGCCGCCGTCGATGCGGAGGACAAGGTCGCCGCCTATTCCAACTGGCTCGGCCTGATGCAGGGCGACCTCACCGACACGTTCGAGAAGAACGGCGCCATGATGACCCGCGCCCTCAACCCCGACCGCGGCTATACCGCGCCCGACGGCAGCACCTTCACCCTGCCGGGCCGCAGCCTGCTGTTCGTCCGCAATGTCGGCCATCTGATGACCACGCCCGCCGTCCTGCTCGCCAACGGGCAGGAAGCGCCCGAAGGCATTCTCGACGGCATCGTCACCACGCTGATCGCCCTGCATGACCTGAAGCGTGAAGGCGGCAACAGCCGCACCGGCAGCGCCTATATCGTCAAGCCGAAGATGCACGGCCCCGAAGAAGTCGGCTTCACCAACCGCCTGTTCGACGCCATCGAAGACCTGCTGGGCCTCAACCGCCACACCCTGAAGGTCGGCGTCATGGATGAGGAGCGCCGCACCTCCGCCAATCTGGCCACCTGCATCGAGGCGGTGAGGAATCGCATCGTCTTCATCAACACCGGCTTCCTGGACCGCACCGGGGACGAGATGCACACATCGATGCGCGCCGGCCCGATGATCCGCAAGGGCGAGATGAAGACCAGCGACTGGATCACGGCTTACGAGGACCGCAACGTCCAGATCGGCCTCGCCTGCGGCCTGTCGGGCCGCGCCCAGATCGGCAAGGGCATGTGGGCCGCGCCGGATCGCATGGCCGACATGCTGGACCAGAAGGTCGGCCATCCCAGGAGCGGCGCCAACACGGCCTGGGTTCCGTCCCCCACGGCGGCGACGCTGCACGCGACTCACTATCACCGCATCGACGTCTTCGCCCGCCAGGCGGAACGCAAGGTCGAGGCCATCGCACCCCTCGACAAGCTGCTGGCCATTCCGGTCGCGCAGCCGGGCCGCAACTGGTCGGAAGAGGAAATCGCCCAGGAACTGGACAATAACGCGCAAGGCATCCTTGGCTATGTCGTCCGCTGGATCGATCAGGGCGTCGGCTGCTCCAAGGTTCCCGACATCCATGACATCGGCCTGATGGAGGACCGCGCCACGCTGCGCATCTCCTCGCAGCATATGGCGAACTGGCTGCTTCACGGCGTCTGCACGACGGAGCAGGTCGACGCCGCCTTCACCCGCATGGCCGCTAAGGTCGACGCCCAGAATGCGGGCGACCCGCTCTACCGGCCGATGAGCGGCAACCCGGACAGCCTTGCCTGGCAGGCGGCCCGCGCCCTGGTCTTCGAGGGCGTGGCGCAGCCCAATGGCTACACCGAACCGCTGCTCCACAAATATCGGGCATTGGCCAAGGCGACGGCTTGAGGCTGTGGGATTGAGGCGGATGGCTCATCGCGCCGCCCGTCCTGCCAGCAGCACATAGCCCTTTTCAGAATTTCCTGCCCAGCTATGTTGGGCAGGAGCCGGCGGCGTTCTATCAAGTCATTTCATCCAACCCTGCCTGGTGGGACGCCGATCTGCTCATGGACTTGCCCGCGATCATTGCCGACATCGTCGCTCATGCTGCGAGCCGGGAAGATCGCGGCACGGTCGCCAGCTATATTCCGGAACTGGCCAAGGTCGATCCCGGCCAGTTCGGCATCGCTGTCGCGACCGCCGATGGCCGGTTGATTGAGGGAGGCGACTGCGCCACCGGCTTTTCGATCCAGTCCATCTCCAAGGTGTTCGCCCTGACGCTCGCGCTCGGCAAGATAGGCGATCAGCTTTGGCAGCGGGTAGGGCGGGAACCGTCCGGCAACGCCTTCAATTCCATCGTTCAGCTGGAGCAGGAACAGGGCATACCGCGAAATCCCTTCATCAACGCGGGCGCCGTCGTCGTCGCGGACGTCAATCTGGGCGGTCATCAACCCCGCGTCGCGATTGGAGAAATGCTGCGCTTCGTCCGCTATCTGGCAGGCGACGACGGCATCGCCATCAATGAAACCGTCGCGGCGTCGGAAACGGCGACCGGCTTTCGCAATATGGCGCTGGCCAATTACATGCGCGCCTTCGGCAATATCCGTCATCCGGTCGATCTGGTGCTTGGCACCTATTTTCACCAATGCGCGATCGAGATGAGTTGCCGTCAACTCGCACTTGCGGGCCGCTATCTGATGCTCGACGGCCGGCATCCCGAGGGGGGACGGGTCGTTTCATCCAGCCGGGCCAAGCGGATCAATGAGACCTGTGCGCGGGTGGGCGTAGCACTCTAAAATCTTATGGATATTCGACGAGCGTTCGATCCGGCCTATGCTTTGCAGGCGGAGGCATATCACGCTGGCACGGAGAGAATATTCATCGTGCGCTTGAGGTTGTAGGCGATGGCGGTGAGATGGACTTGGACGGCGGCTTTGGCGAGGCCTCGCCATCGCATTCGGCGCAGGCCGTAACATCGCTTCCATGTCCCGAAGATCTTCTCGATCCGACCGCGCACGCGATGGATCGGTCGATTCCATTCATGGAGCTTGCGCAGCGTTTCGGCTTCATCGCGGCCCCACATCCCGGTGGCGACGATCCGGGGAATGCCGCCCTTTGCGCGCACGGCATCGCGAAAGTGATTGCCGCGGTACGCGCTGTCGGCAAACACCTCGCCAGGGTTCTCGGGCAGCGCGTCGGGACCTGCCTTCCCATCATTGATATTCGCCGATGTGATCGACACTTCCTCGACCAGCGCCGTATCAGCATCGGCGCCGACATGGGCTTTGAACCCATGAACAGCCCGCTTTCCCTTATGCTTTACCCAGCGCGCCTCATCATCATCCTCAGTTGCGGAAGCGATGATGGTGGCGTCGACCAGTGTCCCGGTCTTGACCGTTACCGCCTTTGATTTGAGCTGCATGGTCACGGCTTCAAACAGCGTTCGGTCAAGCTTATGGGCAACCAGCAGCCTGCGAAATCTGACGAACGCGGTACGTTCAGGCGTCGCTTCATTCGCGGAAAATCCGCAGAACCGGCGAAAGGAGGCTCGATCGTCGAGCGCCTCGGCCAGCTTTACATCGGACAGATCGTACCAGATCGACAGCAGCAGCGCCTTGAACATCGCCAGCGGCGGCCAGGCGGGTTCGCCCTTAGCGGCCGGGTAGAGCGGATCAAGGAGCACCGCGATCGGGTTCCAATCGATCAGGGAGGCAAGCGCGTCGAGCGACGAAGTCGTCCGCTCGCGTCCAACAAAACCAAACCGCTCCTGACCAATCGAACGATGCGCCATCCGCTGCTCTCCTTCTTGGAAAGCCCATAGAATCAGCTATCAACGCTTCTGTCTACGCCCACCCGCGCACAGGTCTCGAGATGGTGAGATAGAGCGCTGCAAGATACGGCGTCCGTCGCCCACCTGCCTCCAATCCCGAAGGAAGAGCGTTTAAGAGCACCCTCCCCCATGCCTCAATAATTCCATTGCACCTGTGTACGGATAAGATTGCCTTCCGCACGACCTATACGGCGTTCGTCGGCTTCGGCGCGCTTCATTCGGGCGAAGGCAAGGGTGAATTCCAGCGCTTTCCACGGCTGCCATTCGACGCCCAGTTCCAATTCGTCGGTTTCCAGACGCGGCGCATTCGTGCCCGCCTTCCACCCGCCGCGATAATATTGCCAGCGGCCATAGGGCATCAGCGTACCGATCGAGTCCGTGGGCATGCGGTACATCATCTGGACATAACCGCCGTTCAGCTTCCTGGTCAGGATGGATTGGCTGGCGCGATCATATTCCGGCCCCTTGCCCCAATTCCATTCTGCCTGGATACCGAAGGGCTGCGGGTAGAGCATGGCGTGGATGCCAAGGCGATCGTCATCATAGGCCACGGAACTGACCGAGCCGCTGCGCAGTTCGGGCTGCACGTCATTCATCATTGCAGAGCCGCCGATTTCGAACACCTGCCCGGCCAAGGCTTCACCCAGGCCATCCAGTTCGAAAGGCCAGGTAGCGAAGGCGACCTTCATCAGACCGCGATTCTGTTCCGTCCTGTTGGTGCCTTGCCCATTAAAGGCGCCTATGCCGAATGCGCCGTAATTGCCGAATAGCTTCTGGCCGTCATGCGACAGCCGATCCCAGATCTTCTGCACCGAAGATGGAGTATAATAGCCGACAATGCCAAGGTCTCGCTCGCTCGGCACCGCGCTGTTAATTGCATCGCTGCGATCAAGCGTCAGGCGGTTGGACGAGGACTGCATATTTTCCCAGCCAAAAGGCACCTTCGACTGGCCGAAACGCAGCCGGAAACTCTTCCCCTTGTCAAGGAAGACGTCGGCATAGGCGTCCCGCAATTGAGCGAAGCCCTCCCGCCGCTCGCTCCCCGCCTGGTTGTTCACCGCGGTGGCGAAATCGGATTGAAGATAGAGCGACACGCGATCGGAAATGTCGCCCTGAAGCACCAGCCGCGCACGGCGCAGCGAAAAGCTGCCCCGGTCCGAGATCGAACTGTCATGGACCGATCGAAGGCGGGAAACGCCGGCAGGCGCGCTATCGTCGCCCGACAGGAAGGCATTGTAGCGCATCTGGGTATAGCCCCGAAGCGAGAGCCGTTCGTACCACGCCTTCGACCTGGACTCCGGGGCCGATGCGGGCGCGGCGGCCGGCGGCTGCACGGGTGCACTGGCCAGCGCGGCCGATGGCGTAGCGGCAGAGACAGCAACGGCCGCAGCGGGCTCCGCGGCGGCGGGCGCGGACCTGCTGGCGGCGAGCGCGGATGTCAGCGCCTGCACCTGCGCCTTCAGTTCATCGATCTGGCGTTGCAGTTCCGCATTGCTCTGGGCGTGCGCCACCTCCGGCATCAGCGCCAGCAGGCTTACCATCATAACCCTGCTTTTGAACATCTTCACCCGCACCGACTGACTCCCCCTGTGTCCACTGGGTGCGGCGGCTATGGCATTTCAGCGACAATGGGATGACAGTAATATTTCATTTTGATGACAGGTGGCCGCACCATTGCCGCGCAGGTCCAGGCAGGCTGCTCCCCGCTTCTCGATAGCAGGGCCAGATGACGGGAAAGTGCATGTGCCGCCGTTTTTTGGAGGACCTTTTTCCGACCCTATCTCTCGCGCATGGCTTCCTTGGCCTTGTTGATCGGCTTCATCAGATAATCGAGCACGGTCTTGCGGCCGGTGCGGATTTCGACCGTCGCGACCATGCCGGGCATGATGGCGTGGTCCTTGCCGTCTTTGGTCCGCAGGCTGGAATGCCGGGTGCGGACATAGACGCGGTAGAAGACCTGATCGCGATTGACCTCATCCTGCAGGGTGTCGGGGGAGATGCGGTCGACCGTGCCGTCCAGCGTACCGTAGATGGACGGATCATAGGCGGTGATCTTGACCGTCGCGGGCAACCCCGGACGAATGAAGGCGATGTCGCGCGGGCTGATGCGCGCTTCGATGAGCAGCTTGTCCTCCAGCGGCACGATCTCCATCAGCGAACCGCCGGGCTGGAGCACGCCGCCAATGGTCGTCACCTCCAGATTCTTGACGATCCCCCGCACCGGAGAGGTCAAGATGGTGCGGTTCAACTGATCGCGCCGGCCGCTCATCACCTGATCGACCACTTCCAGTTCGGCCTTCGTCTTCGCATAATCGTCATTGGCCTCGATGATGAACTGGTTGCGCAGGGAATCGAGCTTGGCCTGCAGTTCATTTTCCTGCCGCTGGAGCTGGATGACCTCGACCTTGTTGGCCGCGCCCAGTTCGACCAGTGGCGTGGTCATCTGAAGCTGGCGGCGGACGAGCGCGAGCGATTCCCGCAGGCTGGCCGTGGCGACCTGAAGATTCTGGCGCCGGGAACGGAGCAGTTCCATCTCCCGCTCGACCAGTCCCGGAGTCTGGCGGACCTCCGCGCTGAACCGGGGCTCTCCGCCAGTGATCTCCGCCTCCAGCCGGGCTGCCGCGGCCTCCAGCGAGCGCGCCTTGGCGACGGACTCGCCCAGGGTGGAACTGAACCGCGCGCGGTCGAGCGTCGCCAGCTTCTGGCGCGGCTGGACGATGTCCCCTTCATGGACGAAGATGCCGTCGACGATGCCGCCTTCCAGGCTCTGGATGACCTGGGAACGCGACGGAGGCGTCACCTTGCCGGGACCGACCGCGACTTCGTCCAGCGTGCCGAACCACGCCCAGACCAGAAAGGCCGTCACGCCCAGGGAAATGATGGGAATGACCCTCAGCTTCTCCGCGAAGGCCAGCCAGTCGCTCTCCTTCCCGGCCGCATCGCGCAGCAGGGGGGACGCCGTCTTCGTTTGCGTCGTCATGCCTGTGCCCCTCCCGTGACGCGGGCGCCGGCCCTGGGCCCGGCCAGCGTGGCGATCACCTTGTCCCTGGGGCCGTCCATGACCACCGCACCGCGCTCTATCACGATGATGCGATCGACCAGTCCGAGCAGTCCCGACCGGTTGGTCGTGACGATCAGCGTGCGGTCCCCCAGCCATTGGCTGAGTTCGCGCACCAGATGCCGCTCGCTATTCTCGTCCAGCGGCGCGGATGGCTCGTCCAGCAGCAGGATATTGCCCTTGCGCAGCAAGGTGCGGGCAAGCAGCAGCGTCTGGCGCTGGCCGCCCGAAAGGCCTGCGCCGCCCTCCTGCAACAGGAGGTCGAGACCCTGAGACTGGTTCTGGACGAGCGGCAGGCCACCCGTGACGGCCAGCGCCGCCACTATATCCTCGTCGCTGGCATGGGGAGCGCCGACCAGCAGGTTCTCGCGTATGGTGCCCAGGAACAGTTGCGCGCCCTGCCCCAGATAGCCCGTTTCCCTGCGAATGTCGGCCGGGTTGATCAGCGCCATGCTCGTGCCGTCGAGCAACAGCTTGCCGGAGGTCGGTCGCGCCAGCCCCGAAAGCTGGCGAAGCAATGTCGACTTGCCCGCGCCGATCTTGCCCAGCAGGGCGATCCGTTCCCCCTGCCGGATCGAGAGCCGGTCGATCCTCAATACCGCCGGCGATTCCGCGTCATAGGCATAGAGGAGATTTTCGATCTCATAATTGCCGCGCAACAGGGTGCGGCGGAGGAGCCCCGCTTCGGGATCGTGATCCACGGGCTTTTCCATGATGTCGTTGAGCGCGCCAATGGCGACCTTCGCGCTCTGCCAGCGGGTGAAGACCTGCCCCAGCGGCACGAACAGCACCAGCGCGCGGCTGGTGAGGATGGAACAGGCGATGAGCGCGCCCATGGTCATATCGCCGTCCATCACCCGATAGGCCCCGGCGACGACCACCGCCGTATAGGCAAGCTGCTGCAGGGTCTGGGACCAGTTGGAAAACAGGGCGGCGAAGAAGCGCTGCTCCGCCCCGACGCGGGCGCCGGTCACGGTGAACCGTTCCCATAGGGACTGGAAGCGCGGCTCAGCCTGCGCGGTCTTGATCTCGTCGATGCGCTCTATGGATTCCACGAGCATGGCGTTGCGCAGCGCGGCTTCCCGCATGCCCTCCTTCGCCAGCCGCCCAAGGGGAATTTGCAGGAGAAGCCCCGGCACGACGATGAGGATGAGCGCCGCCACCAGCACGAAGGTCAGCGGCCCCGCCAGCATGGTGAACAGCGCCAGGAAGAGGATGATGAAGGGCAGGTCGACCAGCGCGGACACGGTGGTGGAGGTCAGCAGTTCCCGTATCTGCTCTATGTCGCGCAACTGGGCGATGAAGGCGCCGGTCGACTTGGGCCGCGCATCGTTGCGGATGTCGAGCGCGCGGGCGAATATCCTGGAGGAGATCGCAAGGTCGGCCCGCCGTCCGATCCGGTCCACCACCACCACCCGGGAGGTGCGCAGCAGCAGTTCGAGCAGCAGCGCCATCAGCGTCCCCAGCGCAAGCACCCAAAGCGTGGGGATCGACCGGGCGGGAATGACGCGGTCCCATACCTGCATGGCGAAGAGCGACGTGCCGAAGGTCAGCAGATTGCCGAAAAGCGAGGCGAGCACGATCTCCCCATAGCCGCGCCGGTCGCTGAGCACCGTGTCCCAGAACCAGGACCGCCTGCTTTTGCGGAGGAAGGCGTCGATACGGGCATCACGCGCCCTGGTCGAAAGCGCCTCCACCAAACCGGCGCGGCCCGTCGCCTTCTCCGCAAATTCGGCGCGCGGGATTTCGAGCATGGTCTGGCCCGACAATCCGGGTACCGAAAACAGGACGCTGTCGGCGCCGCGCCGGTGGAGGACGGCAACCACCCCTTCGCGCATTTCGAACAGGGCCGGCAGCATCATGTCCGGCACCTCGTCGGGCCGGACATCGATCAGGTCGAGCTGGATTCCGGACAGCCGGGCCGCCTGCCGCAATTCGTCGCGCGGGTCGCCCTCATGGCCGGACCATGCCAGCCGGCCGGTCAGTTCCGCCTCCGTCAACCCTATCCCTTTCAGGCCGGCAAGCGCGACGATGGCCGCGATCCAATTGCGTCCTGAGCCGATTTCCCGATCAGCCATCGCCATCGTCCTGTGTCATGCTGGAGGGCAGGCCAAGCGATTGCCGAAGCTGGCCGAAGACATTCTCATATTGGACCCGCGCACCCAATATGTCGTATTCCGCCGCGATCCTGGCGCTCGCCGCGCGGTAGATTTCCAGTTCGGCATTCAGCAGTTCAGTGAGGCTGCGCTTGCCGAGCTTATATTCCTCCAGGAAGATCGCGCTGGCATCGACGGCCTGCTGTTCCTGGCGGCGATAGGCCCGGATGCGCAGATAACCGCCCCTGATCTGCTCCCGCGCGGCGAGCGCCCGGCCGCGGATGTCGAGGATCGTCGACTCCTTCGTCGCCTGCGCGGCGCGACGGTCCTCCTCGGCCGCCTTCACGGCATAACGGTTGGACCGGCGAACCAGGTCGCCGGTCACCGTCACCATGGCGGAAAAGGCGTCGTCCCTGTTGTTGTAGGTATAATTGTTACGGCTGTAGCCAAGCTGGATGCCAAGGCGCGGGAAGCGCTCGGCCCGCGCCTGCCCTACCCGCGCCGATGCCGCCTGTTCGGCCTGTTCGACGGCGGCCACGGCAGGCAATGTGGCGAAATCAGGCTCCCCGTCATGGGACGCGAACCGTTCGATCGCCTGCGCCGGATCGTCATAGGCCTCCGGCATGACGCCGATGAGATTGGCCAACGTCACCTTGGCCGCCGTCAGCGACGATCCGGCCTGGATCTGGTCGCCGCGGGCGCTTTCCACCCGCACATCGGCCAGCAACAGGTCGGAACGATCGGAAAGCCCGGCATCCACCCGCAACTGGATCAGCATCTGGAGATGCTCCAGCGACTGGACATGCTTTGCGGTTTCGAGTTCCAGCAGCTCGAACCGCTTCACGTCGAGATAGGCTAGCGCGCCTGTCTCCGCCAACTGGTCGGCCGCCGATTCCAGTTCGAACCGGCGCTGCTTCTCGGTCGAGCGGGCATAGCCGATCTCTCCCTTCGTCCGGCCGAAATCCCAGGCAAGCTGGTTGAGCGTCAGGCTGGGCCCCGCCATATTGTCGTTGAGGCCGGAGCCGCTTTTGCCCGATAGCATATTGGGCCCCAGATTGGCCTGATAGGAAAGCTGCGGCGTCCACAGGCTGCGCGCCGCCCCCAGATCGGCCCGCCCCCGGGCCAATGTGGCGCGGGCGCGGGCGAGATCGGGATGGCGGGCAAGCGTCAGCCCGACCGCATCGGCAAGGCCGATCCTGCTGCCATGGGCTGGAGGGGGATCGGCGACGGGATCGGCGGGCGCGGCGGAACCGGCACCGGCATGGAGCGCTTCCGCCAGGGCAAAGCCAAGGAGCATGAGAATCTTCCCGGCCAAGGGCGGGAAAATCCCTTTCCGCTTCCGCATCAGTGGCCCCTCTCCCACCCCTGCCCTCTGGCAGGTGACGGCATCAAACCACCACCAGCACGGGATCTTCGATGAGCACGGTCGTGGTTCCCAGACTATATTGCTCATAGGCGTGGTTATCGACCAGCGCCTGGCCGACATGGACCGCGCCGGTCATGGTCACGCTGTCGTTATTCTCGCCCGTGATGATGAGTTGCCGGTTCGCATCCGTCGCCTGGATGATGCCGGCCTCCGTCAAGGTGAGGCTGTGTCCGGTATCGCCCACGCCCAGGTCGATCCGTTCCATATTGCGGATATTGGTCGCCGCATCGAGGTTCAGCGACACGCTGCTGTCGCCGCGGACGAGCAGCGCATCAGCGCCCGCCCCGCCGTCGATCAGCGTATCGGCCGCGTCGAACAGCAATATGTCGTTCCCGGTGCCGCCGTCCAATGTGTCGGCGCCGGCCCCACCGCGCAATATGTCGTTGCCGCCGCCGCCCTGGAGAATATCGGCGCCGCCATAGCCGTAGAGATGCTCATTGGCGGCGGTGCCGGTCAATATGTTGACGCCGGCCGTGCCCTCCAAAATGGTCGGATCGCTGCTGCCGCCAAGCAGGGTGTTGAGCAGATTGGCGTCGAGCAGACTGGCCGCATTGTCCGTCCGCGACGCGCCGGCCGTATCGGTCGCCGTGATGCTGATGCCTGACAGCAGGTTCACGTTGAGACCAAGCGGTGAATTGAAATGCACCGCCCTCAGCAATTCGTTGATGGCCATATTGTCGATCGGCCCGCCATCCAGCGCCGTTATCGTCATGGTCGAGGAGATGGTGGAGACGGGCGTCCCCAGCACGGTCACGAACTGGTTGTTGACGTTGACCGCAAGGCCGAGTTCGGTCGCCAGATCCTGCGACACGGTGAAGACCTGCGTGCCGACGGTCAGCAGGGGCGTAAAGTCCAGCACGACGCTTTGCAGGCTGTTCTCCGGATCGATCGCCACGAAGGCCTGGCTGCCGATGTCGAGCAGGCCCAGGGCTTCTGCACTGACAAGCCCCAGCAGGCTGCTGTCCGATGCCAGGACGATGGGCGCGTCGTTGACGTTCGTGATGGTGATCGGCTGGGCGGCCGTGGAGCCCACATTGCCGACCGCATCCACTACGCGCACGTCCACCACATGGCCGCCGGCGCCGAGCGTGCCGGGACCGTAGGACCAGCTGGTGCCGCTGGTCGCCGCCTGCGTCCAGGTAGCGCCGCCATCCAGGCTGACCTCGACCCGCTCCCCGCCGGCCAGCGGTGCGCTCAGCGTGCCTGTGATGGTCGGGGACGTATCGTCGGTGGCCCAGTCGCCCACCACCTGCGTGTCGTCGCGCAGGGCCGTGATCGCGACCGTGGCGGCCGGGGCGACCGTATCGATGGCTATGGCATAGGGCGCCGACGCCAGGCCCGCATTGCCCACGGCATCCGTCACGACAGCGGTGAAGCTGTGCGGTCCATTGCCCAAGGGCGTTGTCGGCGTGAAATTCCAGTTGCCCGATCCATCCGCCGTTGCGGTGCCCAGCAGCGTGCCGCCATCATAGACGGAAACGTTGGCGTTCGCCTCCGCGCCTGTTCCCGAAATGGTCGGCGTCGTGTCGTCCGTCGCCCCTCCCAGAGCCACCGCCCCCAGCACCGAGCCCACATTGTCGCTGACGCCGGTAATCGTCGGCGCGGCCGGGACGGTGAGGTCTATCGTCAGCGCATAAGGCGCCGAGGCAATGCTGGCATTGCCTGCTGCGTCGACGCCAACGGCGGTGAAGCTGTGCGGCCCCTCGCCCAGCGGAGCGGTGGGCGTGAAATCCCAGTTGCCCGAAGCGTCCGCCGTCGCCGTGCCCAGCAGGGTGCTGCCGTCATAGATCGAAACGGTCCCGTTCGCTTCCGCACCGGTTCCGGAAAGGGTCGGCGTCGTGTCGTCGGTCGACCCTCCCGAAATCACGCCGCCTAGGATCGAACCGGCATTGTCGCTGGCCCCGGTGATCGTCGGCACGGGCGGCACGGTCAGGTCTATCGTGACCGCATAGGCCGCCGAAGCGAGGCTGACATTGCCCGCCGCATCGGTCGCCGTGGCGGTGAAGCTGTGCAAGCCCTCGCCCAGCGGCGTGGTCGGCGTGAAGCTCCAATTGCCCGAAGCATCCGCCGTCGCCGTACCCAGCAGGATATTGCCGTCGTAGATCGAGATGCTTGCGTTCGCCTCCGCGCCAGTTCCGGAGAGAGTGGGCGTGGTGTCGTCAGTCGTTCCGCCCGAGATCACGCCGCCAAGGACCGAACCCGCATTGTCGGTCATGCCGGTGATCGTCGGAATGGAGGCGACGGTATCGACGGTCAAGACATAGGCCGCTGAAGCCGCGCTCTCATTCCCCGCCGCATCCGTGGCCGTGACGGTGAAGCTGTGCGAACCCGCACCCAGCGGCGTGGTCGGCGTGAAGCTCCAATTGCCCAAAGCGTCCGCCATCGCCGTGCCGAGCAGGGTGCTGCCGTCATAGACCGAAATAATGGCATTCGCCTCGACCCCGAGTCCCGACAGGGTAGGCGTCGCATCGTCCGTGATCCCGCCATTGGCGACAGGGCCGAGGATCGACCCGGCATCGTCGGCCACCGCCGCTATCGACGGCACCGCAGGCGGCGTGGTGTCGAGGCCGGTATTGACGGTCACTGCACCGGCAAGCGAGCTATTGCCCGCGGCATCGGTCGCAATCGCGTTGACGACCGTTCCATTCGCCAGCGGGGAAGCCAGGGTGATGCTCCAATCGCCCGAGGCGTCCGCGGTCGTGGTCTCATCGAACACGCCATCGCCATCGGTGTCGAGGTCGATGATCGCGCCGGCTTCCGCGATACCCGATAGCGTGGTTCCGTCGGAGGGGGCCAGAATCGGCGCGGCCGGAGCGCTGGTGTCGACGGTCAGCACATAGGCGGCAGACGCCGCGCTGACATTGCCTGCCGCGTCGGTCGCCGTGACGGTGAAGCTGTGCGCCCCCTCGCCCAGCGGCGCGGTGGGCGCGAAGCTCCAGTTGCCCGAACCGTCCGCGCTCGTCGTACCCAGCAAGGTGCTGCCGTCGTAGACGGAGACAATGGCATTCGCCTCCACGCCCGTTCCCGAGAGGGTCGGAACCGTGTCATCCGTGCTGCCGCCATTGGCGATGGGGCCCAGGATCGCGCCGACATCATCGGCTACGCCGCCAATTCCGGGAATGGCTGGAGGAGTCGTATCCAGACCTGTATCGACGGTCACCGTATCGGGGGTGGAGCTGTTGCCTGCCGCATCGGTAGCGATGGCGGTCACCACCGTTCCATTTGCGAGCGGCGATGCCAGCGTAATGCTCCAATCGCCCGATGCGTCCACCGTCGTCGTCTCGTCGGATATGCCGTCACCGTCGGTATCCAGAGCGATGGTCGCTCCAGCCTCCGCAGTGCCCGATATTGTCGTGCCGTCGGTCGGGGCAAGCACAGGCGTTGCCGGAGCACTGGTATCGACGGTCAGGACATAGGCAGCCGATGCCGCGCTGACATTGCCCGCCGCGTCGGTTGCCGTGACGGTCAGGCTATGCGTTCCCTCACCCAGCGGCGCGGTGGGGGTGAAGTTCCAGTTGCCCGAACCGTCCACCGCGGCCGTGCCCAGCAGCGTGCCGCCGTCGTAAACGGAGACGATGGCATTCGCTTCGACGCCGGTTCCGGACAGCGTTGGCGTCATGTCATCCGTGCTGCCGCCATTGGCGACAGCGCCAAGGATCGCGCCGACATCGTCGGCTACGGCGCCAATGGTCGGAATGGCGGGGGGCGTAGTGTCGAGTCCGGTATCGACAGTCACCGTATCGGGCGTGGAGCTGTTGCCCGCCGCATCCGTGGCGATGGCGCTGATCACCGTACCGTTCGCCAGCGGCGAAGCCAAGGTGATGCTCCAGTCGCCCGATGCATCCGCGACCGTCGTCGCATCGGACAGGCCGTCGCCATCCGTGTCGAGATCGATGGTCGCCCCGGCCTCCGCCGAGCCCGAAACCGTCGTCCCGTCGGTAGGCGCGAGCAGCGGCGCAGCCGGGGCGCTGGTGTCGACGGTCAGGACATAGGCGGCGGACGCCGCGCTGACATTGCCCGTCCCATCCGTCGCCGTGACGGTGAAGCTGTGCGTCCCTTCCAACAGTGGCGTGGTGGGCGTGAAGTTCCAGTTGCCGGAGGTGTCTGCAACGACTGTCCCAAGCAAGGCGCCGCCGTCATAGACAGAGACGATGGCGTTCGCCTCTACTCCGCTTCCCGACAGCGTCGGCGTCGTATCATCCGTGCTGCCCCCATTGGCGACAGGGCCGGTCGTCGTGCCGGCATCGTCGACTACAGTGCCCACCACGGGGATCGCAGGCGCAGTGGCGTCGACCACGACCGTCGCAGGGGACGATGTGTTGCCGGACGGATCGGTCGCAACGACCTCCACCGTCGTGCCGTCGGCAATGGGTGTCGCCGGCACATGGCTCCAATTGCCTTGGTCATCGACAGGAACCGTCGTGTCGATAGTGCCGTCGCCATCGCTATCGATGCCGGCAGTCGCGCCGGGCTCCGCCGTTCCGGTCAATTCGGTCCCGTTGCTCGGATCGACGAGCGGAGCGGCGGGGGGCACGGCGTCAATGTCGATGCTGGCAGGCGCGGAGCTGTTTCCCACCGCATCGGTCGCAACGGCCGTCACCGTCGTCCCATCTGGAATCGGCGTCGAAGGCGTATAGTTCCAGTTACCGGACGCATCGGCCGTGGTCGTCGCATCGACGTCGCCGTCGCCATCCAGATCCAGCCCGATCGTGGCCCCTGCCTCAGCCGTACCGCCGAGCGCCGTGCCGTTGCTGGAATTGATCACCGGCGCCGGCGGAGCGGCCGCGTCCACCGTCACGCTGGTCGATGGCGACGCATTGCCCGCAGCATCCACTGCCGTTACCCGCACCGTCACGCCATCGCCGATGGGCGTGGCCGGCGTATAGCTCCACCGGCCGGCATTGTCAGCGGTGGCCGTCGCATCGACCGAGCCGTCGCCATTGACGTCGATGCGCACCGTCGAACCCGCTTCCGCAGAGCCCGACAAGCTACGGCCATTTGTCGGCGCCACGGTCGGCGCTGCGGGGGGGTGCTATCCACAGCCGCCCCGCCATCCGACCCGCCGCCACCACCGCCGCCGCCAGCGGCAGCCGCGACGCCGATGCCGGCTGCCACCGCCCCCAATCCCGCCAGCAGGCCGCCGCTCAGGCCCCCCGCAGCGCCTGCGGGGGCGAAGGAATAGCTCAGGGCTTCGGTGGTCGTGTCGGTGGGCAGATAGCAGGCTTCGCTGCCCAGATCGGTCAGCCACTGCTGCCCATTGCCTGGTTCGAGGAAAATAAGGTCGGCAATGTCTCCCGGCGGACAATTGAAAGAACCCTCCAGCCGGACCGCCGTACCGTCGGCAAAATGCAGGATCAGATCATCCCCTTCACGCAGCATCGCCGTCACCTCGCTGCGCGCAGCCGTCACCTTAATCGCTGAGCCGCCCTGGGCCTGGATCACGGCATTTTGTTGCTGAACGACGTGGGTTTGGGTTGCACCCGTCTGACGAACGGTGATGTCGATGCGCTTGTCCATGGACTACCTCCCTTGCAGAAAAGGTCGAATTCCAAAGACAATAGAAAGTTCCATAACAGTTTAGCAAAAACTTTTAATGTTACTTAATGTTACTTACTGTTATTAATTATTTACAATATCGATCATATGTTTATTTTTTTGCGTTATATTCAAGATATTACATTATATATGTTCATTCTTTATTTATATAAAATCGATATTGAAATATTATAACAATTTTTCCAGTTTATTTACTATAGGTTTTGCAAGATGCTCAGGTAATGGTGATTTTATCTTGGATTTACAGCAATTCGGATTGTAGCCGTCGGCAATGTTGCACTTGAAAACCCGCATGCCCGCCAGCGCAAGGACCGGGCAAAAATGTGGCGGAGCCAAAATCGCACATCTCGCAACAGCTCTGCCAAGGCGGAATGATTGGCGGTTTTTCCCGTAGGCGAAAGACAAAACTTGCTGTAAAACAACGCAAAATCACAAATCGGGCAGCATGGCGGTTTTCCCGTCATGATGCCCAAAAGGAGTTTGGAGGGAGTTTCGCGTGAACAAGCGCTTCGACCATCGCGCGTTCACTCTAGCCGGGGCGGAGACATGCAGCACTCCATCCAGAGAAACGCTCATGAGCGTGGCCAGCTTCACCCAGGACACGACTTTGGCCGAACTGCTCGGCGAGGAATTGGAAGCGCATTCGATCGCGCTGTCGCATCACATGACCGGCGACTGCATCTTGCCGCAGATGGCGGCGGCCTCCGTGGACGTGGCGATCGTCGACGATCATGACGGCTGGAGCCGGACGCTCTCGCTCATACAATCTCTCCGCGCCGCGACGCCGGTGGGCATCATCCTTCTTTCCGAGCGGACGGCCAGGGACGATCGTCTTCTCGCCCTGTCACTGGGAGCCGATCACGTCCTGGCCAAACCGCTCGACATGGCCGAACTGCTGGCCATCCTCCGCAACATGTCGCGTTTTGCGGCAGCCGGACGGCATTCGCCCCGTGTGGATGAGGAAAATGACAGTTGGACGCTCGACCATGTGCACTGGCGCCTCATCGCGCCCAGTGACGAAGGCATAAACCTGTCGACGTCCGAATTCGCCGTGCTCAGCCGGCTGATGGACAATCCCGGCATCGAGCAGCCCCGCGAACAGCTCGCGCAACATCTTCATGCCCGCAGAAGCGCCGGAAACATGCGGGCGCTGGACGTCCTGATCTCCAAGCTGCGCGCCAAGGTCGAGCGCGAAACCGGACGGTCCCTGCCGCTGCGTTCGGCCCGCGGCATCGGATATGTCTTCGTCGGCGCCGTGACGGCATCCAGGGCAGCCCAGCTTCAAGCCCCTGCCGACAGGACAGCAAACGGCTATGTCCTCCGGACCGACGACAGGTGATCGCAATCTTGCGATCCATCTCTGCGCCGGCATGATCGATGCACGACAGGGGCGGCCGTCAGAGCCGCCCCTGTTGCGGCAATGCCTTAGAGCCAATCGACATTCAGCCCTGACGGCCTGCAAATGACGCTTTTCCGTGCTTCCGGTGCTCACCTACTTTGAGTAGGCTGCGCTCCGGGTCACGGAAAACCACCATTTTACCTTCGGTGGCCTTCGGCTCGGCTCGTCATCTTCTGAATGTCCATTGGCTCTAGGGCGCCTTGGCTGCTTCGGCCGCGGCGAGCACCCTCAGGACATTTCCGGACCAGATCTTCTGGACGTCCGCCTCGCTATAGCCCGCCTTGAGCAGGGCGGCGGTGATCCGGGGCAGGTCGACCACATCCTCCAGCCCGACGACGCCGCCGCCGCCATCCCAGTCCAACCCGATGCCGACATGGTCCGGCCCCACCACCTTCAACGCATGGAGCATGTGCGCCATGAAATCGTCGAAGGTCGCCCGGTCCGTCTCCGGATAGAGCCGGTCGATCTCCTGCCGCTTCGCCAGCAGTTCGGCGCGCTTTTCGGGCGACAGCTTGGCATCCTCGCGCAACTGGCCGAACAGCGCCTTCAGCGCTTCCTGCCGCTGCGGGTTGGGCTTGGATGCGCGCAGATAGGCGCCATAGGCGTTCATCTGGATCACCCCGCCCTTTGCGGCCAGCGCCTTCAGATGTTCATCGTCGATGTTGCGCGGATGGTCGTAAATCGCCTTGCACCCGGAATGGGTCAGCAGCACCGGCGACGTGGAAAGCGCCAGCAGATCGTCCAGCACCTGATCGCTGCTGTGCGACGCATCCGGGACGATGCCGAGGCGGTTCATCTCCTTCAGCAGTTCCTTGCCCAGCGGGCTGAGGCCGCCATAGCGCGGCTTCTTCGACGGATCGGTCGAACTGTCCGCGAACTGGTTATGCGCGAAATGAGCGAAGCCCGACACGCGAACGCCCATGTCGTAGAAGGTCTTGAGCAGTGACACGTCCTCGCCCAGCGGGTAGGCGTTTTCGATGGACATGAAGACGACCCGCTTGCCGGACGCCGCAATGGGCGCGGCATCCTTGGCCTCCAGCGCCAGCGTGAAATTCGCCGGGTCCGCCGCGACCATCTCGCGGATCGAGACCCCGCGCAGCAGCGCGAAGTCGCGCGATTTGCGGAACCCTTCCTCCGTCAACGGCCCCTGCGGCGTGTAGATCGCCCAGAAACCGCCGTCGAGGCCGCCCTTCTTCATGCGCGGCAGGTCGACCTGGGTATAGTCGCTATGAACCCCATGCTCCTCCTCGATCGACCAGCCCGGCAGGTCGAGCGAGGCAGGCGTATCGAGATGACTGTCGAGCGTCAGCATTTTCTGGTGAAGCTGATAGACCTTCTTCGGCACCTCCTGCGCCTGCACTGCAATGGGGAGCAGCGCCACCAGCGCCGCCCCCGCCATCATCCTTTTCCGCATCAAATCTCGCCCGAAATGGTGAACTGGAAAGTGCGTGGGGACAATGGCCGGAAGTTGCCATCACCCTGCACCGACGGCGAGATATAGGATAGTGTATCCTTGTCGAAAATATTGTCGACGTTGAAACGCGCCTTGACGCTTTTGAGCGGTCCAACGCTGAATCCGTCGCCAATATCGACATAGGCGCTGAACACGGTGTAGCCCGGCACGCTCGATCCCGGAGTATTAACGAATGTCGACCAGCGCTTGCTGGTATATTTGCCTGAGAAATTAGCCACCAACCAGCTTGCCGGCTCCACTGTCAAGCCGCCGCTGACGATCCATTTGGCGCTGTCGGGCAGAAACTTGCCCGCAATTGGGATGACAGTGGAACCGATGATGTCATCCTTGAACTTGGCATTATTATAGGTGACGTTCAGATTGCCATAGGCCAACCCGTCTAGGAAGGCCGGTTTGTAAGTGCCGGCAAATTCCACACCATAGGAACGTACCCGACCAACATTCTGGAAGAAGGTCTCAGTCGATTGGCCGCCGCCGGGCACGAAGCTGGTGATCGACTGAATACGGTTGTCGAACTTTGTGTAGAAGGCCGCCAACGACGCATAAACCTGTCCCTGGTTGGTACGTATACCCAGTTCCATATTCTTCGATCGTTCGGGCTCGGGTTGCGGCACCAAGGCTGATGTATTGGGGCGGGTCACCGAATAGATGTCGTCCATGCCTTTGGGCAGCGCCATATTTTCGGCATAGGAGGCGAAGACCTGCGTCCGGCCGTCAATTTTGTAGAGCAAGCCCACCATGGGCAAGAACAGATCCTTGTAATGAGCGGTGTTGGCCTGTGGTCCCCATCCCGCAATGCCCCGGGTGTTGAGACCCGTTCCGGTGGTGCGATAATAATCGTCAAAGTCCCTATAGCCGCGCTGGACATAGTCCATCACCAGCCCCTTAAAGCCGAGATCGATGATCAGTCGTTCGTCGGCGACCTTCAGTGTGTCCTTTAGGAATACTTGCAAGATGTCGCGCTTGGATCGGTAGTTCCGGCGCAGATAAACCAGCTCGTTCAGATTGGGTGCACTGTCAGGAGCGCCATCGACCGTGTTATAGCGGGCCTGGGTACGGTGATATTTATCCGTTTCAGCCCAGATTCCCGCTTCCACCGCATTGCTGCCGATTTCCCAATGCAGCTTGCTGGTGATGCCATAGCGATCCCCGCCCACGCCCGAGAGCCCATATTGAACGCCCTTCGGTGCGGTGACGGGCAGGCCAGCGTCGGCCTGATAGCGATAGCGCAAATAGCTGTTGAGCAGGGCTCCGGTTGTCCCTCGAGTCGTGCTGCCATAGGCATCCGGCGATACACCGTAGCCGTCCTTGTCTTCCCAATAGAGAGTCGATTCGGCCCAGACGCCATCAGCTATACCGGCGTGGAATGTCGCACCATAAAGCTTGTCCTTACGAACGTTGATGGCAAGATTATACACGGCGGTATATGCGCTATTAGAATAATAGATGCCGGACGCCGTCGGCCCGAAACCTGTGGTCGTATTCGGCACATTTTCGATATAGGCGTAATCCCTTCCGCACTGCCCCAGCGCGTTGCGCGTTACGCAATTATATTGGCCCCGCGAAATGGTAGGCGAGTCATAGTCGAAGAAGTCGTTCGACACGAATTTGAACCGCGCCCAGCTATCGCCGCCGAGGTCGGCATGGACCTGCGCCTCCCAATGTTCACGGTCGACCGATCCGGGGCCGCGCCACAGGTCGCTGTCCAGCTTCGTGCGGCTGACATAGGCCTTGAACGGTCCCACCCGCCCAGTGCTCGCGCGGATGAAGGTGCGCTTCATGTCGAAGTCGCCGAAGCTTTGGGAAACGAACAGGCCCATCTCGTCCTGCGGCGCGATGCTGTTATATTGGACGACAGGGCCCAATGTCGAATAGCTGGGCAAGCCGACGTCGCCTGCGCCGATGGCGGCTTCCACAACGCCCAGATTCTCATTGTCGACATAGCGGAAAACCGGGCTGCCGCCGAAGGCGTCGCTGCGTCCCGTGGGAATGCCGTCCACCACGAAACCGATCTGATCGAGGT
Organism: Sphingobium sp. PNB; assembly: GCF_019873065.1. NCBI lineage: Bacteria > Pseudomonadati > Pseudomonadota > Alphaproteobacteria > Sphingomonadales > Sphingobiaceae > Sphingobium > Sphingobium sp. PNB. Next base: position 20,925 of record NZ_JAINEZ010000019.1, on the reverse strand, counting down.
TGAAGGCACGGGTCTGGACGCTGTTGCCGAACTCGTAGAGGCCGAGAGCGCCGTCGGTCTGCACGTTGAAGCCGGGCAGTTGCTCAAGCATCTTCAGGCCCGAAATACCGGAGGGCGCCGACAGCAAGGCCTCGCGCGTGACCGCCACCACATTGCTCACCTTATCCTCACCGATCGCTTCCGATGACTGGGAAATGCGGCGGCCGGTAACGGTGATTGTGCCGGCATCGTCTTCCGCATCGGGCTCCTGCGCCCAGGCATGGGGTGAGACAAGACCGACACAACAGGAAAGCAGCAATGCGGCACGACGGACGGACAAGAACTTTTGCATAAATGGCTCCCTTTCGGCCCTTTTCGGGCAATTATGGGCCGATCAGGCATGCACCGCGCCACGGGGCGCAGTGCGACATCTCTCCACATGACGGACAGGCCGGACGCATCGCTGCGCCCAGCCGATTTCTCAGTTTTCTTGTGAAACGAAATGATGGTGAAAATCCGCCAGGGACAAATGAGTAATTCTCATTCCGCAACGAATTTTCATGCACCGCTGTCCGCCGCATCCCGCCTTGCGCGGGAAAATGCGTCCAGCCCCTTCTAAAGCCTCACCCTGTTCAGGCGCAGCGCATTGCCGACGACGCTGACCGACGACAGAGCCATAGCCGCAGCCGCGATCACAGGGGACAGCAGGATGCCGAACAGAGGATAGAGCAGACCTGCGGCGATCGGCACGCCAGCGGCGTTGTAGATGAAGGCGAAGAACAGGTTCTGGCGGATGTTCGACATGGTCGCCTGACTGAGCGCCCGTGCACGGACTATGCCGGTAAGGTCGCCCTGAAGCAGCGTCACTCCGGCGCTTTCGATCGCCACATCGGTGCCCGACCCCATGGCGATCCCGACATCGGCGGCCGCCAGTGCCGGAGCATCGTTCACGCCGTCCCCCGCCATCGCGACGACATGGCCCTCGCTCCTGAGCCGGGCGACCACGGCGCTTTTCTGGTCCGGCAGAACCTCTGCCTCCACCTGATCGATCCCCAGCCGCCGGGCGACCGCCTGCGCCGTGGTGCGATTGTCGCCGGTCAGCATCACGACGGCGACGCCCTTCCCCCGCAGCGCAGCCAGCGCCTCCGCCGTCGTCCGCTTCACCGCATCGGCAATCGCGAAGATGCCCGCGACGGTCCCGTCGACACCGATGAAAATGGCGGTCGCGCCGTCATGGCGCAGGGCATCGGCCTGCCCGGCCAATGCTTCCGCCGAAACGCCATATTCCTCGAGGAAGCGGGCATTGCCGAGCAATATCCGCTTGCCCTCGACCATGCCGACCGCTCCCTTGCCCGTGGGGGAATCGAACTGTTCCACCTGCGGCGGCGCCAATCCCCGCGCCTCCGCGGCAATGACGATCGCCTGCGCCAGGGGGTGCTCGGACGCCCGCTCCACCCCGGCGGCGAGCCGAAGCAGCGCATCCTCTTCAAAGCCTGGAGCCGCGACGATGCCGGTGAGCGACGGCTTGCCCTCCGTAAGTGTGCCGGTCTTGTCGACGACCAGCATGTCGACCTTTTCCATCCGTTCCAACGCCTCGGCATTCTTGATCAGCACGCCAAGCCCCGCGCCGCGACCGATGCCCACCATGATCGACATGGGCGTGGCCAGTCCAAGGGCGCAGGGGCAGGCGATGATCAGCACGGCCACCGCGACGATCAGGCCATGGGCGAAGCGCGGCTCCGGCCCCCAGATCGCCCAGGCGACAAAGGCGACCGCAGCGATCAACAGCACGGCAGGGACGAACCATCCTGCCACCTGGTCCGCCAGGCGCTGGATCGGCGCGCGGGATCGCTGTGCATCCGCGACCATCCGCACGATGCGGGCGAGCATGGTGTCCCGACCGACCTTCTCCGCCCGGACGACAAGCTGGCCGCTGCGGTTGAGCGTGCCGCCGATCACATGATCACCGGCAGTCTTGGTGACGGGCATGGATTCGCCGGTCACCATGGATTCATCGATGGCGGAACTGCCTTGCTTGACCAGGGCGTCGACCGGCACCTTCTCACCAGGGCGGATGCGCAGCCGGTCGCCGGGCGTGACCCGATCCACCGCCATCTCCTCGTCGCTGCCATCCTCGCGCAGGCGCCTGGCTGTCTTCGGCGCCAGGTCGAGCAGCGCCCTGATCGCACCGGAAGTACGCTCCCGCGCCCGCAATTCCAGGCATTGGCCAAGCAGCACCAGCACGGTGATCACCGCTGCCGCTTCGAAATAGACCGGAACGGTCCCGTTTTCCCGGAAGGCCTCGGGAAACAGGCCGGGCGCCAGCGCCCCCACCATGCTATAGGCCCATGCCACGCCAGTGCCCATCGCGATCAGCGTGAACATGTTGAGCTTGCGCGTCCGCAGCGACTGCCATCCCTTTTCGAAAAAGGGCCGGCCGCCCCACAGCACCACCGGCGTGGCAAGCAGGAGCTGCAACCAGATGGAAAGGCGGTCGGACACAAGGTGATGGAGCGGCGGAAAGAGGTGCCCGCCCATTTCAAGCACGAACACCGGAATGGCCAGCAGCAGGCTGATGCGGAAACGGCGGGTCATGTCGGTCAGTTCGGCACCGTCGCCCGCCTGGGCAACGGGAACCTCAGGCTCCAGCGCCATGCCGCAGAGCGGGCAGGCGCCGGGATGGTCCCGCCGCACTTCCGGATGCATGGGACAGGTCCAGACGATGGCCGGCGCGTCCGTTTGCGGCACGATGTTCTTCCGATCCGGTTCGACAGCAGACATCAGATCCCGTTCCCTTGACCTTGCGCGACGATGCCGCGGCCCACGACTGTAGACGCCATGGCTGGATCGGCAGAAATCTCGACGGGCGGCGTCTGCGCGTCCATCAGGATAACTACGGACTCCTTCGGTCATGATATGATCTATGGGTGACGAAGAAGGCGCAAGGGAGGCTTTCCATGCAACAGATGGTCGCGATGCAGATCGATGCCCCAGGCCGACCGCTGCGTAAAATCACCCGCGCCGTGCCCGAACCGGATATTGGGGAACTGCTGGTCGAAGTTACCGCCTGCGGCGTGTGTCGGACCGACCTGCATGTGCTGGACGGCGAGATCCCGGCCCATTATCCGATCATAGCGGGACATGAGATCGTCGGCCGCATCGCCGTCGTCGGGCCGCAGGTGGACGGCTTCGCCCCTGGCCAGCGGGTGGGCATTCCCTGGCTGGGGCATACATGCGGCCAATGCGCCTATTGCCGAACGGACCGGGAAAATCTCTGCGACGCGCCCCTGTTCACCGGGGCGACCCGGGATGGCGGCTATGCCACCCATGCGATCGCGGATGCCCGCTACTGCTTCGTCCTGCCGGACCGCTTTTCCGATGTGGAGGCCGCCCCACTGCTCTGCGCCGGCCTGATCGGCTGGCGCGCGTTGCGGCTTACGGGCGATGCGCCGACCATCGGGCTCTATGGCTTCGGCGCGGCGGCGCATATCCTGGCGCAGGTCGCGCAGGCGCAAGGACGCACCGTCCACGCCTTCACCCGGGATGGCGATGAGGAAGGACAGGCTTTCGCGCGATCGCTTGGCTGCGCCTGGGCAGGCGGCTCGTCGCAGGTTCCGCCGACGCCCCTTGACGCCGCCCTGATCTTCGCACCCGTGGGCGATTTGGTGCCCCTCGCACTGCGGGCCGTTCGCAAGGGCGGCAGGGTCGTGTGCGCGGGCATCCATATGAGCGACATCCCCGCCTTCCCCTATGCGGATTTGTGGGAAGAGAGGATGCTGCTCTCCGTCGCCAATCTGACGCGGGAGGACGGCATCTCGTTCTTCGAAATGGCAGGCCGGACCGACCTGCGCATCATGACGGAAAGCTTTCCGCTGGACGATGCGGGCGAAGCGCTCCGCCGCCTGCGGACCGGCAGGGTGAAAGGCGCGGCGGTGATCGTTCCACCCCGGATCGCCTGACGCATGCCCGACATCGGCCAGCCCTATCTGGCGATGATCGCCTCCATCGCCATCGGATTGCTGGTGGGGCTTGAGCGCGGCTGGACCCAGCGGGAACTCGGCAAGGGCCGCCGGGTGGCGGGATTTCGGACCTTCGGCCTGATCGGCCTGCTGGGCGGGATGGGAGGATTGGCGCCCGACATCGTCGCGGCCACGCTGGGCATGGGAGTCGCGGCCATATTGACCATCGGCTATTCGCGCAGCGCCGATCAGGAGCATCTGTCTGCCACCACAACGCTCGCCGGGCTGCTGACCTTTGGCGCAAGTTTCTGCGCCACCCGGATCGCGCCTGCGCTGGGTTTGGCCATCGGCGCGGCGACCTTCGCGATATTGAGCGCTAGGCAATCGATGCACGCCATGCTGCGGGGCATGGACGAGAGCGAGATAGAAAGCGTCTCGCGCTTCCTGCTGGTCGCGCTGATCATCCTGCCGCTGCTGCCCGATGCCGCCTATGGCCCCTATGACGCCTGGAACCCCCGGAACATCTGGATGGTCGTCGTGTTCGTGATGGGCCTGTCCTTCGCGGGCTATGCGGTGTCGCGCCGCTTCGGCCAAGACCGGGGCATATTGCTGGTGGCGCTGACGGGAGCCATCGTCTCCTCCACGGCGGTGACCGCCGACTATGCTCGCCGGCTGCGCGATGAGCCGGGCGCGCGGTCCCTGTTGTCGGCCGGCATAGCGGTGGCGTCCATCGTCATGTTCGTGCGCGTCCAACTGGTGGCACTCGTCCTCATTCCGCGCGCGCTGCCCACGCTGGCCCTGACCATGGCGCCCGCAACGCTTGTCGCCGTGGCTTTCGCACTGGTGGCCTGGCGTCGGCATGGCGGAGCGGGAAACGGCATGGGGCTTTCCAACCCGCTCGGCTTCGGGCCGGCGCTCATGCTGGCGGCGCTGGTGGCGGGATTGTCGCTCGCAGCCCGGTGGGCGCTCGTGCGTTTCGGACAGCAGGGCATGGCCGTCGTGCTGACGCTGACCGGCATATCGGACGTGGACGCGGCGGTCATGACCATGGCCGGGCTGCCACCCGACCTGCTCGACGATCATGTCGCAGGGCTGATCCTGGGCAGTGCCGTCCTTGCCAACACCCTTGCCAAGGCAATGATGACCATGGTCATTGGCTGGGGCCATGGCGGCGTCAGGGCGGCCCTGCCACTCTTCGCCGCGCTGGTGGCGGCCGCCATCAGCCTGGCGGGACGGGCAATCCTTTAAAAGATGCAACCAGTCCGCGGGAATGGAGGCAAAGCATGCTTCAGCACATGCTGCCAAAAGCCGGAGCCTAAAAACTCGCGGTCAGGTTGAAGGAGGTATAGCGCGTCCACTTCCCTGCCGTCGCATTGGGCGCGTCCCGCAGGAACCGCCCCTTGGCCAGCAGCAGCCCGTCGAATTCGAACCGCAGCCGCGACGGAACGATCCAGTAGCGGACCCGCCCTTCCACCTGATGGCCCGCGAAGCTGCCCGACCGACCGCTGGCGTCCCGCACCCCCGTGGAGGAAAAGGCATCCGTCCGCGACGCCAGCCACAAGGCGCGATAGGTCGCGAACCAGTCCCACCGCTTGTCGGGTGTCGCCTCCAGCCTGATGCCGGGCGTCATGATATTGGTGCGCGCCAGGGCATTGTACAGTCCCGCCGGGGCAAGGTCCGCCCGGCGCATGCCGAACAGCGTGTCGAAGCGGCCCTGGCGCTCTCCCCGCCCGTCTCCGCTCGCCCGGTCGAATTCCAGCGACAGGCGGGGCTTCCAGGGTCCGCTGAAGCTGTAACCGGCATCGACGTGCAGGAAGCTGGCGGCGACGGACTGGCGTGCCGCGCCGGGCGCGAGAGACGCGCTGACGCTGCCCGTCTGGTAAAAGGCCTCGACCTCATAGTCGAACCGTCCCGTTTCCGGTTCGCTGATGATGCGTCCACCGAATGTGTCGAGCGACCTGTCCCGCGTCGGCCGCCCCGGTTCGTCCCGTTCGCCCAGGTGGAAATAGGTGAGTTCCGCCATGGCCGGGCCGATCGCCTTGGCCTTGCTGACGATGCCGCCCCACAGCACCAGATCGAAGCCCTCATGATCGAACCTCACCCGCTTGTTGCGGACACCCTCCGCATCGTCCGGCCGCCGCTGCTGCGGCAGGGTATAGATGAAGACCGCCTTCACCCCGCGCGGCGCGGTCAGGTCGGCCCGCAGGCCGGTATAGCCATTGGTGGTGTTGCGATAATCGTCCGCAGCGACGAGCCGGCGGGAACCCAGGTTCAACATGAATCGCCCGGCCATCAGGCCAAGCTTGCTGCCCTTGCCCAGCGGTTCATCGATGTCCCCCGCGACATAGGCCTGAACGAGCTCCATCGCATTGATTTCATTGGTGGAGATTGGCGTGCCCGCGTCGGCGCCATAGGCCCTGCTGTCAAACAGCTCCGCCCCGGCCCTGAACGCGCCCGAACGGTATTCGGCCATGAGCTGCGTGCGGATGTTGAACAGGCTGTCCTTGCGGTCGAACCCTGCGCGGGCCTGCCCCTCAATCTCCTCGACCCGCAGGCGCACGCTGCCGCTTAAGGCAAGACCGTCATCCTGCGCATGAGCAGGCCGCGCTCCGACGAAGGCGATTGCCGCCGCGCTTGCCATCGCCAAGGGAGAAATCCGGATCATTGATATTCCTGTTTCTTCGAATCATCTTCATTGATACATATGCATCATGACCATGACCGACGCCACCCCATGGCTCGCATTGCTGCATCAACTTCCCGCCAAGCCGCCTTATCTGCGGGTGAAGATCTGGCGCCGCCTGCAAGCCATCGGCGCGGTGCCGCTCAAAAATGCAGTCCATGTGCTTCCTTGTTCGGGGGAAAGCGCCGCCGCCTTCAACAGCCTTATGGCGGAGATCGTCGACAATGGCGGCGAAGCGACGCTGATCGAAGCGCGATTACTGGCCGGCCTGTCAGACGGCGACGTCCGAGCCCTGTTCGATGCAGCGCGGCGCACGGATTATGAGGAGATCGCCCAGGCCGCCCGCCGCCTGCTGGAAACAGGGCCCGCCAGCGGAACGGACATCGCCCGGCTGCAGAAGCGGCTGGAGGATGTCGGGCGGCTCGACTTCTTCGGCGCGCCAGGGCGGCAGCAGGCCGAAGCTGCGCTCGCGGAACTGGATCGGCAACGCTACCAGCATCCGGACGTCAGCCGCACCGATCCGGCCGCCGCAACCGAAGCGACCGATCTTACCAACCGGACCTGGGTGACGCGCAGCGGCGTCCATGTCGATCGCATCGCCTGCGCATGGCTGATCCGCCGCTTCATCGACCCGGAGGCCCGCTTCAAATTCGTCGACAGCCGCCGTTACGATCCGGCGGAGGGTGAATTGCGCTTCGACATGGCCGACGCCGAATTCACCCATGAAGGCGACCGGTGCAGCTTCGAAACCTTGCTGCTGCGCGCCGGCCTTCTGGACGACCCGGCCCTGGTCGCAATCGGTGAGATCATCCATGACCTCGACATCGCGGACGGCAGGTTCGCACGCCCGGAAACCCCGGGCCTGGGCGCCATATTGTCCGGCGTCTGCGCCTCGACCGACGACGACCTCCAGCGCATCGTCATGGCGAGCGATGCGCTCAACCAGTTCCATGCCTTTTTCAGCAACAGAAGGACGGATCGATGACGGCAAGCGCATCCTCCACCCCTGCGGTCCCGTCTTACGACGGGCATCACGGCATTTCCTTGGGCGAAGCGACGCGCCTGTGGGCGCGGATCGCGGCGCTCAGCTTCGGCGGACCGGCCGGACAGATCGCCGTGATGCACCGGCTATTGGTCGAGGAAAAGCGCTGGATCGGGGAAGAGCGGTTCCTCCATGCGCTCAACTATTGCATGTTGCTGCCGGGGCCGGAGGCGCAGCAGCTCGCCATCTATATCGGCTGGCTCCTGCACAAGACGAAGGGCGGGAAGATCGCGGGCATATTGTTCGTGCTGCCGGGTTTTCTCGCCATATTGGGCCTTAGTTACATCTATGTGTTGCTGGGCCATGTGCCGATCATCGAAGGGCTGTTCTTCGGCCTGAAGGCGGCGGTGCTGGCCATCGTGATGCAGGCGGTGGTCCGGGTCGGATCGCGGGCATTGAAGAACGATGCGATGCGCGGGATCGCCGCTGCGGCGTTCGTGGCGATCTTCTTCCTGGGCGCGCCGTTCCCGCTGATCGTGCTGGCGGCGGGCCTCATCGGCTTCATCGGAGGACGCAGCGGTCTGGCGGTGTTTCAGGGTGGGGGCGGTCATGGCCCGGCGGGCGGCCATGTCATCCATGATCGCGACACGGCGCTGGGCGAGCAGTTGCCCGACCACGCCCGCCCCCATCTCGGCTGGTCGCTGCGTATCTCGGCGCTGTTTCTGCTGCTGTGGCTGGGGCCGGTGCTGGCCCTGTTCCTGACGCTGGGGCCGGATAATATATTCACCCATATCGCCAGTTTCTTCAGCCAGATGGCGGTCGTCACCTTCGGCGGCGCCTATGCCGTACTCGCCTATGTCGCGCAGGAGGCGGTGGGCACCTTCGGCTGGCTCCAACCCGGCGAAATGCTGGACGGGCTGGGCATGGCGGAAACGACGCCGGGGCCGCTGATCATGGTGACGCAGTTCGTGGGTTTCCTGGCAGCGTTTCGCGACTCCGGCATGCTGCACCCGCTGGTTGCCGCAACGCTGGGCGCGATCCTCACCACCTGGGTGACGTTCGTTCCCTGCTTCCTGTGGATCTTCGCCGGCGCGCCCTTCATCGAACGTCTGCGCGGCAACCCGGCGCTGTCGGCGGCGCTGACGGCGATCACGGCGGCCGTGGTGGGCGTAATCCTGAACCTCGCCATCTGGTTCGCCATTCATACGCTCTTCCGGCAGGTCCAGCGGATTGGCGGGATCGACCTGCCCGTGCTGTCCAGCGTCAATATTCCCGCCGTGCTGCTGTCGGTGGGCGCGGTGATTGCGGTGTTCCGGTTCAAGATCGGCGTGCTGCCCGTCCTGGGCGCCTGCGCGGGCATCGGGGCCGCCTATATCCTTCTCGTCTGAGCACCGGCCATGCTGCTGCGGAGATAGCAGCATGGCCTGTTCCGCTGCGCGATTTCAACCATCCATTGAACGAGTAAGAAATAATCTCATTTAAATTCATCGTCTTATGAAAGTGGCATAGGCTTTGCTTCGGTTCCCCCGTCCGATCCGCGCAATGCGGACATGTTTCAACCAATGGGGGAATCTCCTTGTCCACAATCAGTCTTTCACCACGGTTCCGCCATGCCCTTGGCGCAAGTGCCCTGGCCTTGCTTGCAGCGGCATATGTGACCGGCGCCCATGCCGAAGAAACGCCCGCCGTCCCGGCCGAAGTGGCGGATGCGGACGCCGGAGCAGGCATCGTCGTCACCGCCCAGCGCCGCGAGGAACGGTTGCAGGACGTCCCGGTGGCCGTCACCGCCTTCGACAAGGATCTGTTCAGCGTCGGCGGCCTCGGCCGGTCGGCCAATGAGGTGCTGAACTATGTTCCCAACGCCTCCGCCGGCACGCAGCAGCATGGCCGCCCGCGCTGGTGGATTCGCGGCGTCGGCGCCGGCCAGCAGCAGCTCGACCTCGCCAATCCGGTCGGCTTCTATCTGGACGACGTCTATATCAGCAACAGCAGCGCCACCGGCCTGCCGCTGTTCGACCTGGAGCGGGTGGAAGTGCTGCGCGGTCCGCAGGGCACGCTCTGGGGCAAGAACACCACCGGAGGCGCGGTCAACATCATCTCCAAGCGTCCCTCGCTGAATGGCCAGGACGACAATTATGTGAAGCTGGAATATGGCAGCTTCGACAACAAGATCGCGGAAGGCGGCATCGGCACCACTTTGGTCGACGACAAGCTGGCGGCGCGCGTGTCCTTCCGCTTCGACGATCGCGGCGGGCGGTTCGACAATCTCTATACCGGCAACAAGTCGAACGAGATCAAGGACAATGTGATCCGCGGCCAGTTGCTGGCCAAGCCGACCGACAATCTGCAGGCGCTGCTCAGCGTCCATTATCGCGACTACGACACCAACGGCACCTATTGGACGACGGCCAGCTACCTCCCCAGCGGCGAGGTCCGCAACCGCTATGCGCCGTCGACCGACATCAACGACATCAGCACCAACGCGCCCGAATATAGCCGCAACAAGCAGTTCGGCGGGTCGCTGCATGTCGACTGGGATCTGGGCAACGCGGCGCTGACCTGGATCGCCGGCTATGAACGGTTCACCACGCGCGGCGCGGGCGACACCGACTATACGCCGCTGGAGATCTCGCGCAGCTATACGCAGGCGCGTTCCAGCCAGTGGACGCAAGAATTGCGGCTGGCGTCTTCCGGCGAGGACCGGCTGAGCTGGATCGTCGGCGCCTTCTATTTCAACGAGAAGATCCGGTCGAACGCCTTCTCCGCCACGCTGCCGCAGGGCGCGGTGCCGGCTCAGGCGATCACGCCCACGGGCCCTGCCCTCGCCTTCAGCGACACGGCCTATCGCCACAAGGCCGAAAGCGGCGCGGTGTTCGGCAGCACGACCTTCCGCTTCACCGACGCGCTCAAGCTGACGCTGGGCGGGCGCTGGACGCGGGAGACGAAGACGCTGGACTTCGACCGCCGGGCATCCCCAGCCGCGACGACGCCGGGCGCGGTCTTCACCTGGAGCAACTATGCGCAGTGGTGGAACAGCTATACCGGCAGCATCGGCGGCGCGGGCACCTTCAGCAATGATCTCAAGCGCACATGGGACGCCTTCACCTATGATGTGACACCGTCCTGGAACATCGACCGCGACAATCTGATCTACGCGAAATTCTCGCATGGGGTGAAGTCGGGCGGCTTCAATACCGCCGCGACCCTGCCCGTGGCCTTGACGGCGGTGCGGCCGGAGAAACTGGACGCCTATGAGATCGGTTACAAGTCGAGCTGGTTCGACGGGCTGCTGACCTTCAACGCCACCGCCTTCCATTATGACTATAAGGATGTGCAGGTGAATGTCGTCGGCCCCAATCCGGGCGCGGTCGGCGGCGCGACGTCTCCTACCTCCAGAATGCGGCGAAGGCGAAGGTCGACGGCGCGGAGTTCGAACTGGCGCTGGCGCCGGTCGAGGGGCTGAAGTTCAACGCGGCGCTGGGCCTGCTCGACACCGAATATACGCGCTTCATCGTTCAGAACAGCACGACCAGCCTGGCGGGTGCGCGCTTCGTCCGTTCGCCCAAGGTGACGCTGAATGTCGGCGGCTCCTATCGCTTCCCGCTGGCGGAGCTGGGCACGCTGGAACTGGCGGCGGATGCGCGGTACCAGTCGCGGCAATATTATTATGTGACGCCGCAGGACACGGTGAACCGCTATTATCTGGCGCAGAAGCCCTATACGCTGACCAATATCCGCGCCACCTACACGACGCCGGACGAGAAGCTAAGCGTGACGGGCTTCGTCAACAATCTGTTCGACGTCCGCTATCTGAACCACTCGCTGCCCGCCGCCAATGCGGCGCAGGGCGTGACCGGCGATACGGTTGCCTGGGCCGATCCGCGCACGGCGGGCGTGGCGGCGCTGTTCCGCTTCTGATGGGAGGGAGGCCGGGTGGTCCCCGGCCTTTCTTCAAAATAAAAGGGCGCCGGGAGGATTTCCCGGCGCCCTTTTGCTTCCCGAACTCTTGCGAAGGCAGGAGCACGGTGTCTCTATTCCATCGGCTATTCCGCGGCGGCCAGCAAGGCCTGAGCCTGACGGCCGAGCAACGGCAGCACTTCCTCGCCCACGCGATAGGCTTCCTCCAGATGCGGCGTGCCCGCCAGGATGAAGGCGTCGGTTCCCCGCGCGATCAGCTCGTCCAGACGGGCCGCGCATTGCTCATAGCTGCCGACGATCCCCAATGCGGGGCCGCCGCGCAGCAGGTTGAAGCCGCCCCAGAGATTGGGCGCGACGATCAGTTCGTCACAGCGCCGCGCATCGGTCGGGCGGAGCGCGGCCTGACGGGCGGCGCCCACGGAGTCCGTCGCCTGCCCGCGCCAGCGCTGGCGGGTTTCCTCGCTCACATTGTCGAAGCCCTTGGCGATGTCGGCCCAGGCTTCCTCTTCTGTCGCGCGGGCGACCAGATCGACGCGCACCGCGCATTTCTGCTCTCCGCCCAGTGCCGCCGTGCGTTCCTTGACGCGGGCGAACTTGTCGCCAAGCTGGTCGAACGGCTCCAGCCAGGAAAGATAATAGTCCGCATGGCGCGCCGCGGTCTGGAGCGCCGCGTCGGACGATCCGGAGAACCAGATCTCCGGAAATTCCTCGCCCTGAAGGACCGGCGCGAGCCCGCCGTCGCGCAACTGGTAGAAACGCCCGTCATAGGAGAAGTCGGAGGACTCCCAGACGCCCTTGAAGATGTCGAGAAATTCGCTGGTGCGTCCATAACGGTCGTCATGGGCGAAGCTGTCGCCCCACCAGAGCTGGGCCGGGCCGCCGCCGCCGGTAATGATGTTGAACAGCAGCCGCCCGCCGGTCGCGCGTTGCAGGCTGGCGGCCATGCGCGCCGTATGGACCGGATTGCCGAAGCCGGGCTGGAAGGCGATCATGAAGCGGAAGCTTTTCGTCTCCCGCGCCAGCAGCGAGGAGATGACCCACGGATCGTCGGTATTGGGGAAGGACGGGATCAGCCCGCCCTGAAAGCCGACGCTCTCCGCCGCCTGCGCAATGGCCGCCAGATGGTCGATATAGGTGAACGGGTCGACATCTCCCTCGCGGGTGAGGCCGGGGGCGATATTGCCGGGCTTTAGGGGCGACCAGTCACCGCGCTCATAGCCGCTGGTCTGGATGCTGTTGTGGCAGCCATGGGTCGGCAGGCGCCAGTAAAAGTCGATGGACATGGGGATGGTCTCCTCAGGCGGCCTGTTGCGCGACGCCGGTAAGGGCGCGCAGGCGAGGCAGAAGATGCTGGCCAATGCCATAGGCTTCCTCCAGCGAGGGAACTGCCTCCAGCACCAGTTGCGTGATCCCGGATGCTGCAAAGCCCGCAAGCCGCTCGGCAGCTTCGTCATAGCTGGCGATCAGCGTGCCCGGAGCGAGCGGCAGGCGTTGCGCGTCGCGCTCTGCACTCTCCCGGTCCTCGCGCACCAGGAGTGGCTGGATCAGCCCGGCCTCGACATGGCGTCCCTTCGCCAGCGCGTTCAGCCGGGCAATATCATTGGCCAGCGTCTCGGCAAAGGCAGGCTGGAACAGATGGACGTCGGCATGGCGAGCGGAAAGCGCCAGCGCTTCCTCCCCTTCGCCTTGCAGGAAAATGCGGGGGAAGGCCACGCGATTGAGCGGCGCTTCGAAACCGCCATTCTCGACCTCGAAATGAGCGCCCTTGTAGCTGAACGGGCGCTGTTCGTGCACGCCGCGCGCCACGGTCAGAAATTCCTCCAGCCTTTGCGGAAGATGGCCATCCTCGACGAAATCGGCTTCGGCCCGGCGGCTGGCCGGATCGGCATCGGGCGCGATCGCCCAGCCGAGGCGGCCATGCGTTGCGCGCTGGAAGGTCGTCGCCTGCTTGGCGGCATAGACCGCCGATCCGACCGAGGCGGGAAATTCGGGCACGACATTCAGGCGCGGCACGGCGCGGGCGACGATGGCGGCGATGATGCGGCTTTCATCGGCCGCGATGCGGTGGCGCACGAACAGCCCGTCGAACGCCGTCTGCGCTGCGGCCTGCGCGACCTGGACATAATAGTCGAAGCGATTCTGCGTACTCGTTCGGCGGTCCCGCGCCAGCGCAGGCAGGGGGCGCCATGCGCCCGGCTCCGAACGTTGCGGATCGGCGGCGGGATCGAGCCGCCAGTGGATGTTGAGCGTCATGCGACGTCCCTTTCCTTGGCAAAGGCCGGCTGTTCGAGCGTTCCGGCAAAGACGGTTTCATCGAGCGGGCGGCGGCCATTGGGGGCTTCGGCGCCATGGAATTCGGGGTCCAGCCCTGCCAGATCGCCCTTGCGGCCGAGCGCGATGACGGCTTCGATGGCGAAATCCTGCGGGATGTTCAGCCCTTGCCGCGCCGCTTCCCGGTCGAAGCCGCCAATGCCATGGGTATGCCATCCCAGCAGCAGCGCCTGATGCGCGAAATTGGCCCAGGCCGCGCCCGCGTCGAAACTGTGCGAGCCATTGGCGACCCATTCGCCGCGTCGTTCCAGTGCCCGCGCCGACAGGATCAGCACCAGCGCCGACGCCTTCGCCGCCCAGAGGCGGTTGCGCGGCATCAGGAAGGCGAGATAGGCCTCCCACCATTGATCGCCCGGTCGCGCGACGAGGAAACGCCATGGCTGCGCGTTCATCGCGGAGGGCGCCCAGCGAGCCGCTTCGAAAGCGCTGCGCAGCACGGCATCCGGCACCGCTTCTCCGGTGAAGCTGCGCGGTGACCAGCGATCGGTGAAAAGCGGATCGATGGGATGATCGGCGGCGCGGCTCATCAGCGCGCCTCCCGGCTGGGCAGATGGACGAGATTGTCCGCGCTTTCGGCGGCGTCCGCGCCTGAGGTGAGTTCGGCCAATATCTCGTCCTTCAACCGATGCAGCAGCGGGGCGCGACGGTCGCGGGGATGGGGCAGGTCGACTTCCACGATGCGGCGGATGCGGCCGGGATTGGGCGACATCACGATCACCCGGTCGCCCAGGTACAGCGCCTCTTCCACATCATGCGTCACCATCACCATGGTCGAGCGCTGCGCCATCCAGATGCGCTGCAGTTCATTCTGCACATGGACGCGGGTCAGCGCGTCGAGCGCGCCCAGAGGCTCGTCGAGCAGCAGCAGCTTGGGCTCCGTCACCAGGGCGCGGGCGATGGCGGCGCGCTGCGCCATGCCGCCGGAAAGCTGGTGGGGATAGGCTTTTTCGAAACCCTTCAGGTTCACCAGCGCGATATGATCGGCCACGATCTGCGCCCGGCGCGATTTCGGCGTATCGGTGTTGAGCAGGGCCAGTTCGACATTCTGCTCCAGCGTCATCCAAGGGAAGAGCCGGTGATCCTGGAACACGATGCCCCGGTCCAGGCTGGTGGTGGCGATCCGGTCGCCGTCCAGCCGCAGTTCGCCGCTATAATCGGTGTCGAGGCCCGCGATCAGGCGCAGCAGCGTCGACTTGCCGCAGCCCGACGCGCCGACGATGCTGACGAACTCGCCGGGGCGGACGTTCAGGTTGATGCCGTCCAATATCTTGCGCGGCTTGCCGCCGATGTCGAAGCTCTTGTCGAGACCGCTGACGGTCAGCGCGCCCCGGCCTACGGCGGCTTGGGCAAGGTCTTCGCGGGCATGGGGATGGGGGTTCATGCCGTTTCTCCGGATCATGATTGAGCAGGTTGCCAGCGCAGCAGGGACTGGCGCAGGCTGCGGAACAACTGGTTGATGAGGAAGCCGAGCGCGGCGGTGACGCCGATCACCACCAGTATGATGTCGAGCCGCTGCTGGACCTGCGCGGTCTGCATCGCGACGCCCAGCCCCGACCCCGCGCCCGTCAGCAATTCGGTGCCGATGGTGGAAATCCAGGCAAAGGCCAGCGCCTGGGTGATGCCGGTCAGCACCAGCGGCATGGCGGCGGGCAGCAGGATGAAGCGGATGCGCTGGAGCGTGGTGAAGCGGTAGATGCCGCCGACCTCCAGATAGCGGCGCTCGACCTGCGCGACCCCGGCGTGGCTGTTGAGCATGGAGGGGAAGAAAGCGGACATGGCAACGACGATCAGCTCCGTCCCCTCGCCCACCCCGAACCAGAGGCCGATCAGGGGCAGCCAACCGATCATCGGCACCTGCCGCAGCGCGTGAAGCAGCGGCCCCAGCAGCCGGTCGACCGGCTTCCATATGCCCATCGCGATCCCCGCCGCCACGCCCAGCGGCGCGCCGATGGCAAGGCCGGTGAAGGCGCGTTGCAGCGTGGCCAGCGTGTCGCGCAGCAGGTCGCCGCTGCGCAGCAGGTCGGCCAGCGCGGAGGCGACGGCAGAAGGCGGCGCGAAGGTCACCGAATGGGCGCTCGTTTGCCACTGCCACAGGAGGATGAAGAGCAATGGCGCGACAAGGCCGATAACGAGCCGGACAGGCCAGCGGGCGAGTTGATCCTTCATGCCGTCCTCCAGCGGGTGGCGCGGCTTTCGACCCAGCGGGCGCCGCGATCGAGCAGGAAGCCGATGAGACCGCTGACGACCACGCCCGCCAGCACGACGTCGATCTGGAACAATTGCCGCCCCATCTCCATCATCTGGCCGATGCCGCTGTCCGCCGCGAGCAGCTCCGCCGCCACCAGCACGACCCAGGCGCGGGTCAGGGAAATCCGCAGGCCGGTGAGCACGGCGGGCACGGTGGCGGGCAGCAGGATGCGGCGGATCAACTGGAGCAGGCTCAGGCGATAGACTTTCGCGACGTCGAACCAGTTGCGCGGCACGCCCCGGATGCCGTCGAAGGTGGCGAGCGCCATCGGGAAGAAGGCGGCGATGGCGACGACCGCGATCTTGAAGGGCTCATCGATCCCCAGGAACATGACCATCAGCGGCACGAAGGCGATGACGGGCACCTGCCAGAGCGTCAGGAAAAGCGGCGACAGGACGGCTTCGACCAGCCGCGACAGTGCCAGCGCCGCGCCGAAGACCATGCCCGCGCCCGCGCCGATGGCGAAGCCGACCAGCAGCCGATAGAGGCTGTCCCCGACATGCCGCTGCAACTCGCCGGATGCGGCCATGTCGGCCAGCGCCTGGGCGACGACGCTGGGCGGCACCAGCACTTGCGGCGGGAACAGGCCGCTGAGGCAGGCGACCTGCCAGAGCGCCAGCAGCGCGACCGGCGCGGCCCAGGCTGCTGCGACGGCCTTGCCTTGCGGGAAAGCCATCAGCCCTGCCCCCCGCCATCATGCGCCCAGAACTGCTCCAGCTTCAAATCCCTGAGCGCCTTGTCGACGAAACGTTCATCGATCAGCGCATCGGCATCCACTTTCTTGCGGATCAGGCCGCGTTCCAGCGCATAATCCGCGACCGAACGGTAATGCGCCAGCACCGCCGGATTGAAGACCGGCGAGAAACGCTCCCGCCAGGGGATGCCGCTATTGGCATAATCCTTCGCCACAATGTCTTCCGGCAGGGCGCCGCGCGCGGCC
This sequence comes from Sphingobium sp. PNB, assembly GCF_019873065.1. Lineage (NCBI taxonomy): Bacteria > Pseudomonadati > Pseudomonadota > Alphaproteobacteria > Sphingomonadales > Sphingobiaceae > Sphingobium > Sphingobium sp. PNB. Next base: position 3,885 of record NZ_JAINEZ010000019.1, on the reverse strand, counting down.
TTGCGGATGACTTCGGCCTTGTTCGCTTCGTCGGAGGACCATGCGGCGGCACGGACGAAGGCGTCCACCACCAATTGGGTCAGCTCCGGATGCGCGTCGACAAAGTCCGCCCGGCCGAACAGTTCGGCGCGCATCTTCCAGTCGGCGGGCGCATCCCTGGTCGACCAGATCACATGGCCAATGCCCTTCTGCTCGACCAGCAGCCCGTCGGACAGCAGCACGGCGGCGTCGACGCTGCCGGATTCCAGCGCGGCGGGCGTGGCCGAGGGGTTGATGTTGACGATCTTGAAGTCATCGAGCTTCAGGCCGCTGCTGTCGACCAGCTTGGAAAAGGGCAGTTCCCAGGGCCGTCCGCGATGGAGCGCGATCCGCTTGCCCTTGAGGTCGGCCAGGCTTTTCGCCGCCAGCCCCTTGCGCGCGACGATATAGACGTCCTGCCCCTGCCCCACCGGCGCCACGATCTTCAGCGGCACGCCGCCAGCGACGGCGATGGCGGCGGGGAAATCGCCATAGGAGGCGAAGTCGATCCGTTTGCCGGAAAAGCCTTCGTTGATGAGCGGCCCGCCCACGGCGGTAGAGACCGGGGTGAAGACCAGCTCGACCCCCTTCTTCGCCAGTTGCTCCTTCAGCCAGCCCTGCTGGATGACGACGCCGTTCAGGCCGTTGAACACCTGCTTGCCCTGATAGGGATAGGCGATGGACGCGATGGTCAGGGTCTTGACCACCTCGCCGTCTCCGCCGCCGGACCCGCCGCAGCCTGCAAGCAGGGCAGAGCCCAGCAGCGCCATGGCGGCGGTCAGCCATTGACGAAGGCGGGAAAGAAAAGACGCGCTATTCTGATTGGCCACTATGCAGGCTCCGTTGAAGGCTCTGCCCCCATCCGATGCACGTCATGTGCCAACCGGATAATCCGGCGGTCCCGTGCGGGCCGGCCAAGGCAGCAGCGATTGCGTGCTGGTGATTTTGCCGCAGCGGCGACCGCGCGATTGCGCGAAATGAAGCGGCGATGAGCCCCGGAACCGTTCCGCATCCGCATCGCGGCTTTTGGCACGAGCCTTGCGACGGATATATTCCTATGTCGGTGTCGGGAAGGCCGGCCTACAGGTGGAGAAACAGGAATGGCAAATAAGGTCGCGCCTCTGGACAGCGTCTGGGTGACGCGCTGCCCGGTACCGGCAGCGTCCGGCGTGGCCTGCGCCAAAGGCTGGATGGCCGAGGCGTTCGCACAGGACGGCATCAGCGTCAGACGGGTTCAGGAACTCGGCCTCAATCTGGTCGCGAGCGATCCGGAAAACCAGGCGCGCCATCTGTTTCGCGAGGGTGGCAATATACAGGCGCTGGCGGCGCGGGCGTTGGGTGCGCCGACGCGAGTGATCGGGCTGACCTGGATCGATGAGCGGCAGGCGATCATGGTCAGGCCCGATGTCGGCGTCATGGACCCTGCCGATCTCGAAGGGCTTCGCTTCGCCCTGCCCGGCTATGGCCGTACCCATGGCGAGAGCATCGCCCGCGGCATGGCGCTGCACGGCATCAAGAGCGCTCTCGCTTTGGGCGGCCTTGCGCTGGAAGACGTGCAGTTGATCGAAATCCCCGCCCCGCCCGTCGAACAGGCCAGCGTCGAAGGGATGCGCCGCCTCTGGCTGGGCCTGGAGTGGCTGGCGGCGGGCCGGGTCGACGCCGTATATGTGAAGGGCGCGGCCGGCGCCGAAGCCGCGCAGCGCCTGGGGCTGGAGATAGGCATCGATCTCGATGCCTATCCCAGTCGCCTCGCCCGGGTGAACAACGGGACGCCGCGCCCCATCGTCGTCCACCAACATATGATCGATCATCATCCGGCGCTGGTCGAGCGCTTCCTGGAACAGAGCTTGCGTGCCGCCGATTGGGCGGCTGCCCATCCATCCGACCTCAACGCCATCCTTGCCCAGGAAACCTTATCCGGCATGGAGGGCGTAGAGGCGGCCTATCGCAACAATTTCCATCGCGCCCTGCATCCCGACCTGTCGGATGAACGCGTGGAGATGTTGAAGATTCAGGCGCATTTCCTGTGGCTGCATGGATTTCTGGAAGCGCCTGTGGATGTCGATGGCTGGATCTGCGCGGAACCCTTGCGCAGCGTCATGAAGCGGCGCGCGGAACTGGCCACCCCTCTCCGGCCGTCTCACTGAAAGCTCAGCTAGGCTCCAAACTTTATTTTCTACTAATTCAGAAGACAATTACCTGCTATCCTGATGTCTGCCAGGGATGGAGACGCTATGAGGAACAGTTCGCACAGCCGCGCCGCAGACCGGGCCGAAGTGGGTCTGGTATCGGCCAAGAACGACGATGGCCGTCCGCTGCTGGCCTATGATTGCGCTCGACATCATGCCGTGGGACCTCGCGCCCGGGCGCTGATCTTCAACGATCCACGATCCCGCGCCCTGCTGCCGCTGATCGAGCGGGTCGCCCCGAGCGACGCCAATGTCCTCATCATGGGGGAGACCGGCACCGGCAAGGAGCTGGTCGCGCGCTATGTGCACAGCCTCAGCGACCGGGCGCATACGCCTTTCGTTGCGGTCAATTGCGGCGCCTTTTCCGAATCGCTGATCGAAGGCGAATTGTTCGGTTATGAAAAGGGCGCGTTCACCGGCGCCAATGTCGCGCGGGCGGGATGGTTCGAGGCGGCCAATGGCGGAACGTTGTTCCTGGACGAACTGGGCGACCTTTCCCTGCCCTTGCAGGTGAAGCTCTTGCGGGTATTGCAGGAACGGGAAGTCGTTCGGCTGGGCTCGCGCAAGGCCGTGCCGCTCAATGTCCGCGTCATCGCAGCGACCAATGTCGAATTGCAGCAGGCGGTCAACGAGGGTCGTTTCCGTTCAGATCTTTTCTATCGCCTGCAGGTCGTATCCATCCCCCTTCTGCCACTGCGGGAGCGCAGAGCCGATATTCTTCCCCTGGCGCGCCATTTCCTTGAAATCTATGGTGCAAAGGCAGGCGTGAACCGGCTGGAACTGAGCGCGGCGGCCGAGGAGGCGTTGTTCCGCCATGGTTGGCCCGGCAATATTCGCGAGTTGGAAAATGCGATCCATCGTGCCGCTCTGATCTGCGAGGGCGGGCGCATCCAGCCGGCCGACCTCGGTCTTGGCAACCTCAGCGAATTGACTGTTCCGACCGCCGACCCCGCGGCGCTGGAAGAGGCGGCAAGGCCCTTCGTCGCTCGGCTGCTGAATGGCGGGCACGATCATCTGCTCGACCGGCTGGTGGCCTTCACGATAACGGAGGCCTTTCATCAATGCCATGGAAATCAGATCAAGACCGCCGAAGCATTGGGCATCACTCGCAATGTGGTGCGCACATATCTGAAGAATCTGAATTTGCTCTAGGCAGTAGTGACGATTTAATCATTTGAGCCATAGCATGATGCTGGCGAGTTTGACGAAGCCGAGGAAGTTTGCGGCGAGTTTGTCATAGCGTGTTGCGATGCGGCGCCACTGCTTGAGCTTGGCGAAGAAGCCCTCGATGCCCCAACGCTGTTTGTAGGCGATGCGATCATAGTGGTGCTGATATTTGCGATGGCGGCGAGGTGGGATGACCGGCTCGCCGCCTTGCTCGTAGATGAGATCGTGCAAACTGTCGGCGTCATAGGCCCGATCAGCCAGAACCTTGCCAGCCGGGATGCCGCGGATCAGATCGCAGGCGGGCGCCATGTCGTTTTGCTGTCCGGGGCCGAGGATGAAGCGGATCGGCAAGCCCAAGGCATCGACTACGGCATGGATCTTGGTGCCGAACCCGCCTCGCGAGCGCCCGAGAGCCTGGGCTTGAGCGCCCCCCTTTATGGATGGCTCGCCCCTTAACTGAGCGTTGTTGCCTTACGGCAGCAGGCCGTTTGCGAAAGGAGCAAGGGTCATG